>NZ_JBEXCY010000114.1:0-35989 GCF_040605515.1 Dactylosporangium sp. NPDC005572
GCCGCCGTCCGCGGTGCCCCCGCTCGGCGCGCTGCCGCCGCCGTCCGCGGTGCCGCCGCTCGGTGCGCCGCGGCTTCCGCCCCTTTTCGTGCGGCTGCGTACGTACAGGCGGGCCAGGGGCTCGGCGGCGCGGGCCACGAGGGGGCCGAGGACGGCGAGCATCAGGACGTACGCGGCGGCGAGCGGGCCCAGCTTCGCGTTCGTGCCCGCCGCGACCGCGAGGCCGGCGATGACGATGTTGAACTCCCCGCGGGGCAGCAGCGCCGCGCCCGCGCGGATCCGGCCCGGGACGGCCACGCCGACGCGCTGTGCCGCGATCCAGCCCGTGGCCAGCTTCGACAGGATTCCGCACAGCGCGAGCAGCGCCGCCACGCCGAGGACCGGGGGGAGCTTCCGCGGGTCGGTCTGGAGCCCGAAGAACACGAAGAACACCGCCGCGAACAGGTCCCGCAGCGGCATGAGCAGCTGCCGCGCGGTGTGGGCGAGCGGCCCGGACAGCGCGATGCCCACGAGGAACGCCCCGACCGCCGCCGACACCTGCAGCACCTCGGCCACGCCGGCGACGAGCAGCGTCAGGCCGAGCACCTTCAGCAGCAGTACCTCGTCGCTGTCACTGGCCACGAACCGCTCCACGACCGTGCCGAACCGCAGCGCGACGAGCAGGACGAAGCTGACCGTCGCCGCGGCGATCGCCAGGGTCGCGGTGCCGCCGAGCAGCCCGACGCCGGCCAGGAGGGCCGTGAGGATCGGCAGGTACAGCGCCATCATCAGGTCCTCGAAGACGAGCAGCGACAGGACCACCGGGGTCTCGCGGTTGCCGAGCCAGCCGAGGTCGCTGAGGACCTTCGCGGTGATGCCGGAGGACGTGACGTACGTGATGCCGCCGAGCGCCACGGCCGCCGCGACGCCCCAGTCGAGGATGAGCGCGGCCGCGACCCCCGGCGCGGCGTTGAGCACGAGGTCGACCAGGCCGGCCGGGGCCGACGAGCGCAGCGTGCCGACGAGCTCCGGTGCCGTGTACTCCAGGCCGAGCGTGAACAGCAGCAGGATCACGCCGATCTTCGCGCCGGCCGAGATGAACTCGGTGCTGGTCGACAGCGGCACGATGCCGCCCACGCCGAACGCGAGGCCGGCCACGAGGTACAACGGGATCGGCGAGATCGAGAACCGCAGCGACAGCGCCCCGAGCAGCCCGAGCGCCAGGATGACGGCGCCGAGCTCGAGGAGGATCGTGTCGTGGTGCACGGCCGCCCTAGCCGTCCGTGAGCAGCGTCGCGATGCCCTCGGTGCCGGCGGCGGTCCCGACCACGACGACGAGGTCGTGCGCGAGCAGCCCGAAGTCGGGCCACGGGCTGGCGATGACCTCGTTGCCCCGCACGACCGCGACGATCGAGGCGCCCGTGCGGGTCCGCGCGCGCGTGTCGCCGAGGGTCCGCCCGTCGTACGGCGAGCCGGGCGCGATCACGAGCTGCTCGGTGACCAGCCCCGCCACCTGCCGCTGCATCTCCGCGAGCTGCTCGACGATCCGCGCGGTCCCGAGATACTCGGCGATGGCGTTGGCCTCGTCGGCCGACAGCTCCACCGACGCGATGCTGGTGTCGGGGTCCTCTTTGTCGTAGATGACCAGGTCCCGCCGCCCACTGCGGTGCGAGACGATCCCGATGCGGCGCCCGTGGGCGGTCGTCACCACGTGGCTCGTGCCGATGCCGGGCAGCTCGGTGCGCTGGACGTCCATAGCCCATCGTACCGAAATGCCGGATATTGCGTGGCTGACCGGCTACGGACGGTCCCGGGTCAGCCCCGCAGTGCGAGGGCGAGATCGTGGGTGGCCCGCAGCACGGCTTCGGCGATGTCCTCGGCGTGGTCGTCGGTGAGCCGGGCCAGCGGCACGCCACAGCTGATCGCGTCGGTGACGAGGAGTCCGGTACCCCGGCCGCCGCCGCCCTGCCCGCCGCCCGAAGCCGCGTGCCGGCCGCGCCCCGGCCCACCCGCCCGGCCGCCGCCCCGCTCGCCGGCAGGGCTGCCGCCCCGTTCACCGGCCCGGTCCACACCTCGTTCGCCGCCGGCCCGGCCGCTGTGTGGATTGCCGGCGCGGCTGCCGACCTCGTCACCGCCGCGGTCGCTCGCATCGCCGGCATGGTCCGGCTCGCCGGGCAGCGGCAGCACGGCGGCGGCGATGCACCCGACGCCGGGGATCAACTGCCCGCGCTCGTACGCCCACCCGCGCTCCCGGGCCTCGGCCAGCTCGGCAAAGAACCCGTCCCGGTCGACGACCGAGTCGACGGTGTGCGCCTCCACCCCCTGGTCCAGCAGCGCCTCGACCTCGGCCCGCGGCCGGTACGCCAGAATCGCCCGCCCGCTCGCCGCCGCATACGCCGGCAACCGCCGCCCGACCGGCGTCCCCGCCATGTCCCGTGACGACTCCCGGCTGGCGAGGCACACGATCGCCGTCCCGTCGAGCCGGACCAGCCGGAACGACTCGTCGACGAGGTCCCGCGCCCGCGCCAGGATCGGCCCGGCCAGCCGCGCGGCCCGGTCCCCGGACAGGAACGCGCTGCCGGGCCGCAGTGCCCCGACCGCGATCGCGAACGTCATCACCCGCGCCCGGTCCACCCGTCCCACAGCCCCGCCGGCGCGGCCACCGCCGGCCACGGCGGGGACGGCGCGCGCGGCCGCCGTAGGGTGGCCGCTCCGGGCGTCACCGGACCAGGACCGGGGCGCATTTGCGGAGCCGCCGTGATCGTCGGCGACGTCGGCGCGACCCTCACCGGACGGGTCGTCGATGGCATGGGTCTCGCCGGCGTACCCGTCGGCCGGGAACGCGTCGACCCACCCGCGGTCGACAAGCTGCTGGAGCCGACGGCGCAGCACCTTCTCAGGCAGGCCGACCTGACGCAGCAGCGCGTCGAACGTCATCCGGTCGGACGCGGCAGACAGCCGCTCGAGCAGATCGAGCGTCGGGCTCTCATCGGGCATTCAGTGTGCTTTTCCCATCTACGTTCCCCCAAAACATGTTCTCCTCCCGTTTCCTACCCTTCGTCAATCCCCACCGGCCTATATGGACGGATTTATCCCCAACCATCCCGCGCAATGCCCGTGGAAAGTCACCGTCCTCCGGCGCCGACGAGGCGACCCGGCCGGCGCCGGACCGTGGCGGAGGGCCGTGGCGGAGGGCCGTGGCGGAGGGCCGTGGCGGAGGGCCGTGGCGGAGAGGCGAGCGGTGGGGGCGTGGCGGAGGGGCGTGCGGTGGGGCGCGGCGGAGAGACACCCGGTGGGGCGTGCGGTGGGCCGTGGCGAAGAGGTGTGGAGGAGAGGCGTGCGGTGGGCCGTGCGGAGGAGCGTGGCGGAACGGCGTGTGGAGGGCCGTGGCGGAGAGGCGTGCGGAGCGGCGTGGCGGAGCCGGCCGGAGCCCGGGCCGTGGCGACGTGCGGCCGTGGGGGTGGCGGGCCGGTCGAGGCCGGGACGGGCGGTGCGGTCATCAGCGGCCGCCGCGGGACGTGCGGACCAGCGGGAACGGCAGCGTCTCGCGGATCGAGCGGCCCGTCAGCAGCATGACCAGGCGGTCGACGCCCAGGCCCAGGCCGCCGCTCGGTGGCATGGCGAACTCGAACGCGTCCAGGAAGTCCTCGTCCAGCTCCATCGCCTCCGGGTCGCCGGCCGCGGCCCGCAGCGACTGCGCGGTGAGGCGGGCCCGCAGCTCGACCGGGTCGACCAGCTCCGTATACGCGGTGCCGAGCTCCATCCCGAACGCCACCAGGTCCCACCGCTCGGCCAGCCGCGGGTCGACCCGGTGCTGGCGGGTCAGCGGCGACACGTCGACCGGGAAGTCCGTGTAGAACGTCGGTTGGACCGTCGTGCCCTCGACCAGGTGCTCGTACAGCTCCAGGACCAGCTGCCCGTGCGTCCACCCCTCCTGCCACGCGATGCCGAGCTTGTCGGCGGCCGCCCGCAGGTCGGTGACGGAGGAGTCAGGCGTGATCGACGCGCCGGGCAGGGCGGACGCGACGGCCGAGGTCACCGCGGTGTACACCGGCACGACCGGCCACTCGTCCCGCAGGTCCACGACCTGGTCGGGGGAGCGGCGCAGCACGGGGGAGTCGCCGGCCGCGGTCAGGATCAGCTCCCGGACGAGCTCCCGCATCGTGGTGTAGTCGCCGTACGCCTCATACGCCTCCAGCATCGTGAACTCGGGGTTGTGCGTCGCGTCGACGCCCTCGTTGCGGAAGTTCCGGCCGATCTCGAAGACCTTCTCGACCCCGCCGACGGCGAGGCGCTTGAGATACAGCTCGGGCGCGATCCGCAGGTAGAGGCGCATGTCGTAGGCGTTGCTGTGAGTGACGAACGGCCGCGCGTTGGCCCCGCCGTGCACCGGCTGGAGCACCGGCGTCTCGACCTCGACGAAGCCCCGGCCGTGCAGGGCGCGGCGCAGCGCGAAGCTCACCGCGGACCGGGTCCGCACCATGTCGCGGGCCGGCTGGTTGACGATGAGGTCGACGTGCCGCTGCCGGACCAGCGCCTCCGCATCGGCCATGCCCTTGTGCTTGTCGGGCAGCGGCCGCAGGCACTTGGCGGTGAGCTGCCAGGTCTCGGCGAAGACGGTCAGCTCGCCCCGCTTCGACGTGCCCACCTCGCCGACGACCCCGACGTGGTCGCCGAGGTCGACGGTCGCGGCGAAGTCCGGGGAGGTGGACGGCGATGTGGACGGTGTGGACGGCGCCGACGTGACGAGCACCTGCAGGTCGCCGGTCCAGTCGCGCAGGGTGGCGAAGCACAGCGTGCCGTGGTCGCGCAGCCGCACGACCCGCCCGGCGACGGCGACCCGGTCGCCGGTGCGGGTGTCTGGCGCCAGCCCGTCGTGGGCGGCCCGGACCGCGGCGATCGTGTCGGTGCGGGGGAACCCCGGCGGATACGGCTCGATGCCCGCGGCCCGCAGCGCCGCCATCTTCGCCAGCCGGACCCGCACCTGCTCGGGCCGCCGCGGCTCGGCGCGGGTGGGCACGGCCGGGGCCTCGGCGCCGGGCGCGGCGGTGGTGATCAGCTCCCGGTACTGCTCGGCAACGCCGCCGGCGGTCGTGCCCCGCCGCAGCAGGGTCCGCAGCCGCGGCACGACGACGAACCCCTCGGCGACGCCGGACGCGAGCCCCACCTTGGCGAGGTCCCGCACGTCCTCGAAGCACAGGAACCGCGGCAGCCACTGCGGGTGGTACTTCACGTTCGAGCGGTACAGCGACTCCAGCTGGAACCACCGCGACGCGAACAGCAGCAGCGTGCGCCACAGCCGCAGCACCGGCCCCGCGCCGATCCGCGCGCCCTCCTCGAAGACCGCCCGGAACACCGCGAAGTTCAGCGACACCCGCTCGACCCCGAGCCGCGGCGACTCCCGCATGAGCGCGGCCACCATGTACTCGATCAGGCCGTTGTCGGAGCTGCGGTCGCGCCGCATCAGGTCGAGCGACAGCCCGTCGGGGCCCCACGGCGCGAACGACAGCAGCGCCACCTCCCGCCCGTCGCGGTCGTGGGCCTCGACCAGCACGCACCGGCCGTCGTTGGGGTCGCCGAGCCGGCCGAGCGCCATCGAGAACCCGCGCTCGGTCTCGGTGTCGCGCCAGCGGGCCGCCAGCTCGATGATCCTGGCCATCTCGGCGGCGCCGATCTCCGAGTGCCGCCGGATCCGCACCGTGTAGCCGGCCCGTTCGACCCGCCGCACCGCCTGCCGGACCTGCCGCAGCTGGGGCCCGTCGAGGTCGAAGTCGCGCACGTGCAGGATCGCCTCGTCGCCGAGCTCGATGACCCGCAGGCCGGCCCGGGCGAACGCGGTCGCGCCCTCCTCGCTCGCGCCCATGACGGCGGGGGTCCACGCATACTCCCGGGCCTCCCGCAGCCAGGCGTCGATCGCCGGCGGCCACGCGTCGGGCTCGCCGAGCGGGTCGCCGCTGGCCAGCGACACGCCGAACACCACGCGGTAGGTCACCGCGGCCCGCCCCGTGGGCGAGAAGATGACCTCCTTGTCGCGGCGCGTCGCGAAATACCCCAGCGAGTCCCGCCGCCCGTCGGCCGCGAGGAGCTCGCGGATGCGCCGCTCCTCCTCGACGTCGAGGGAGGCGATGACCCGCTGCGAACGCAGCAGCACGAACAGGGCGGTGAACAGCGCGATCGCGCCGAACGCGCCGAGGACGAGGTTGACCCAGCCGGGCGCCCGCCCGTGCCGGCCGATGTCGAACGCGAACGCCCCGCCGAGGACGATCCGGCCGCTGTACAGCAGCCGCCCCGCCCCGGCCGGCACCGAGCCCGGGAACAGCTCGACGAGCCCCCACCCGGCGACGGTGAACGCGGCCAGCAGCCCGGCCAGCGTGGCGAGCGACTTCGGCAGGCTGGCCTGCTGGACCTTGGCCCGGAACTCGCCGCGGGCCAGCCACAGCAGCGCGAGCAGCACCGCGGTCACGACGATGTTGGTGAGCGCCGCACCGACGCCGTGGAAGGGCAGCCGCAGCTCGCGGGCCTCGGCGCCGCGCTCGCCGACGTCGAGCAGCACGAACGCGTCATACAGCGCCTGGAGCCCGAAGAAGATGGCGAGCAGCCAGAACGTGACGTGCTTGCGGTTGCGCACGCCGGCGGCGAGCGTGACGAGCAGCGCCGCGTAGCCGACGTTGGCCGGCGCCGGCACGAGCAGCGCGTCGACCGTCGCGCGGACCGGATGCGTCCGGGAGCCGAGGGCGGCGCTGACGGCGGCCACCGCGCTCAGCGCCGCCACGACGAGCAGGCCCGCCGCATACCAGTCCGGCACCCGCCGCCACACCCGGGAAAGCCCTGGCGGTGCCGTCATCGCGGCACCTCCCGGTCGAAGGCCGCGAACGTCGGCGCGTCGAGGACCGCGAACGTGACGTGCGTGAACCCTCTCGGCGTCTTGAGCTGCTCGGCGAACGCGCGGGCGACCGCGGCCGGGTCGTTGCGGAACACGCCGCAGCCCCAGGCGCCGAGGACGAGCCGCCGGTGCCCGTGCAGCCGGGCGACGTCGAGCACCCGCCCGGCCCGCCGGAACAGCGCGTCCGGCACGGCGGCGAGCCGGTCGGGCTGGTTGCGCTCGATCGCGCCGCGGTTGGGCGCGGCGGCGGTCAGGAACGACACCGGCACCGGCAGCGCCCACAGGTCGCCGCGGTCGCCCCGGAACACCGGCACGGCGGGGGAGTGGATGACCCGGTCGCTGTAGGTCAGGTCGGGATCGGCGCGGTGGTGCTCGTAGAAGCCGGGCGCGGCGAGCTGCGTCGAATACAGCGCGGAGGCGCGGGCCAGGCTCTCCTCCTGCGCCTGCGCCCCGTTGCGGAACCCGCCGCCGGGGTTGCGCGCGGAGGCGAACACGAGACAGGCCAGCGGGCCGCCGAGCCGGCTGATCGCCGAGAGTGTCGACTCGTGGGTCACCTCGACCGTGAGGTCCGACAGGTCCGCGGGCGGGTCCGGGGCCGGCGGATCGTCCGGGAGGTGCAGCCGGGTGCCGGCGACCGCCCGGGCCACGTCGTCCGCGAGGTCGACGCGGCCGGAGGGCCCGTCATACCATCCGCGGTCGACGATGGTCAGGGTGTCGCTGGCGATCGCTCGCAACCGGCTACTCACGGGCCTCATCATGCCCGAGGCGGGCGACAATTTTCCGGCGCCGGCGGGTGACCCCTACGTTCCGTGGTGCCCGATCACTCGATGTGTTGCTCGATGTACCGCTGCGGATCCTCGTCCCGGAAGGCGGGTGCTCAAACGGCCGCCTCGATCGCCCGGCACACCGCCTCGACCACGGCGACGCGGGCGGTCGGCTTGTCGTCGGCGGCGACGACCGTCCACGGCGCCACCGGATGGTCGGTGCGGGCCAGCATCTCCTCGACCGCGTCCTTGTACGCCCCCCGCTTCTTGCGGTTGCGCCAGTCCTCGTCGGTGAGCTTCCACGAGCGCAGCGGGTCGTTCGCCCGGCTCTCGAACCGCCGCAGCTGCTCCTTCGAGGAGATGTGCAGCCAGAACTTGACCAGGATCATGCCTTCGGCGGCGAGAGTCCGCTCGAACTCGACGATCTCGTCGTAGGCGCGCGTCCACTGCTCCCGCGTGGCGAAGCCCTCGACCCGCTCGACGAGCACCCGCCCGTACCAGGACCGGTCAAGGACCGTCATACCGCCCCAACCGGGCAGTACCGGCCAGAACCGCCACAGGAAGTGGTGCCGCTTCTCGTCGTACGTCGGGGCGGCGTACTGCGCCACCCGCACGTGCCGCGGGTCGAGGTGGTCGACGAGGCGCTTGATCGAGCCGCCCTTGCCCGAGGCGTCCCAGCCTTCGAACACCACGCACAGCGGCGGTCCCAGCTTCCGGTCGCCGCCGGTCGCCGCGATCTGCCCACCGAGCGTCAGCCGGAGCCGCAGCAGCTGCTCCTGCGCCGCCACCATCCGCCGCTGCGCGACGTCCCTCGGCAGGATGGCGCCCTGATCGACCTGCGAAAGCCGTTTCATCCGAACAGCCTCCCACGTGATCCAGGGAACTGAGTTCCCGCTGAGGATCGTGCGCGCACGGTGACCATAAGATGCGACCCTCATTGCATGGGGGCCAACCGCAAGCGGGTGCTGCGCGTCGCCGGGCTCCTCCTCGTGCTCGTCGTCGCGGGGATCACGCTCAAGGACGATCTGCCCGACCCGGGGCGGACGTTCGACAACCTGACCTCGGCCCACCCGTGGTGGCTGGTGCTCGCGGCGGTGGCCGAGCTCACGTCGCTGCGCCACTTCGCCCTCCAGCAGCGGCGCCTGCTCGCCGGTTTCGGGGTGGCGATGTCGGTACCGCGGGCGTTCGCCGTGACGTTCACCCGCTCGGCGATCTCGTTCAGCCTGCCGGCCGGCTCGGCGGTCTCCGCCGGCTTCGCGTTCCGCCAGTTCCGCACGGCCGGCGCGAGCCGCCGCACCGCCGGGGCGGTGGCCGTCCTGTCGTCGGTGCTCTCCGGGGTCGCGCTCGTGCTGATGTACGGCGCGGTCGTGCTCATCCCCCGGGGCGGCGCGACCGGCAACACCGACACCCTCGTGCTGGTCTGCGGCCTGCTCGTCGTCGCGACGCTGGTGTTCGGCGCCGACTTCCTGCTCAGCCGGCGTCCGGTCGCGGCCGGCGTGCTGGGCGACGACGAACCCGACGAGAAGGGCGCCCGGGCCGCCGTGCGCCGCACCCTGGCCGACCTGCGCCGGCTCCCGCGCAGCTCGTGGGTGCTGTCGCTCGTCCACGCCACGGTCAACTGGGGCCTCGACTTCGCTGCCCTGGCCGCCACCGCCGCCGCCTTCGACATCGACGTCAGCCTGGTCAGACTCGCCACGGTGTACCTCACGGTGCAGCTGGTCCGGCAGGTCCCGATCAGCCCCGGCGGCATCGGCGTGGTCGAGGTCGCCCTGCTCGCGGGCCTCGTCTCGGCCGGCGCCGCCCAGGTCCCGGCCGCGGCCGCGATGCTCGCTTACCGCCTGCTGTCGTGCTGGATGATCATCCCGCTGGGCCTGCTGGCGTACGCGGTCCTGCGCCGCGGCGACAGGGACGAGCCGGTCGCCGAGGCCCCGGTGGTGCGCGAGGTGTCCCATACCTAACAACGATCTTTCAAATCTCACAAGCGGCTGTTAGATTCGGCGGGTGCCCGTACCCGACCGGCTCGACCTGACCCTGCGCCTCGTGCGGGGCAGCGGCCGCCTCTCCCTCGCCGACCTCGCCGAACGCCTCGGCGTGTCCGAGATGACCGTTCGCCGCGACCTCGACCAGCTCCAGGAGCAGGGCCTCGTGCGCCGGGTCCGCGGCGGCGCGGTCGCCCTCGACGTGCCCGCCGAGCAGGCCGGCTTCACCGTCCGCGAGCAGTGGCAGTCGGGCACCAAGGCCCGCCTCGCGCGGGCCGCCGCCGCGCTCATCGAGCCGGGCGGCACGGTCCTGCTCGACGCCGGCACCACCACCGCCGAGCTCGCCGCCCACCTGCCGGCCCGCGCCCCGCTCACGGTCGCCGTGCTGAGCCTCCAGGCCGCGGTCCGGCTGGCCGACCAGCCCGGCATCCGGCTGCTCGTCATCGGCGGCGAGTCCCGGGCGGGCGAGCGCAGCCTGGTCGGCCCCCTCGCCCTCAGCGCGCTCGACCAGCTGCGCTTCGACACGTTCGTCATGTCGATCGGCGCCGTCCATCACGACCTCGGCTGGTCCGAGTTCGACCTCGACGACGCGGCCGTGAAGCGGGCCGCCCTGCGCCGGGCCGGCCGCACGCTCGTCGTCGCCGACGCCACGAAGCTCGGCGTCCAGGCCTTCGCCCGCGTCGCCCCACTGGACGCGGTCGACGCGCTGGTCACCGACGCACCGATCGCATCGCCGACCGCCACCGACACGCTCGCCGCGCTGCGGGCCGCCGGTGTCGAGATCCACCAATCCGAGGAGAAGTCATGATGATTCTGGTCGCCGGGCCGTACCGCTCGGGTACCGGGGACGACCCGGCCAAGCTGCAGTCGAACGTCGACACCATGAACGACGTGGCCGTGCGCCTGTTCCGCCAGGGGCACCTGCCGGTCACCGGCGAGGCGCTCGCGCTTCCCCTGATCGAAAGAGCCGGCTCCGGTACCGTGGGAGACGCGATCTTCGACGAGATCTTCCATCCCATCTCGGCCCGGCTGCTCAGCCGCTGCGACGCGGTCCTGCGCGTCGGCGGCCCGTCGGCGGGCGCCGACGAGATGCTCCGCCAGGCCCGCGCTGAGGGCAAGCGCGTCTTCACGGCGCTGGACGAGATCCCGGCGGCGTGACCGCGGCGGTCGCCGTCCGTCCGGCCGTCCCCGCCGACGTTCCCGCGCTGCGGGAGCTCGCCACGGCGGCCTACCAGCGGTACGTCACCCGCATCGGCCGGCCGCCGGCTCCCATGACCGCCGACTATGCGGCGCTTGTGCGCGACGGCGCGGTGTGGGTCGCCGACGTGGACGGCGCGGTCGGCGGGCTGCTCGTGCTGCTGGTCCGCGACGACCATCTGCTGGTCGACAACGTGGCCGTGCGGCCCGAGCTGCAGGGGCACGGCGTCGGTGGCGCGCTGCTGGCGTTCGCGGAGACGACCGCCCGGGCCCACGGCCGGCCGGAGCTGCGGCTGTACACCAACGCCGCGATGACGGAGAACCTGGCCTACTACGCCCGGCGCGGATGGACCGAGACGCACCGTGCGACGTCCGACGGTTTTTCCCGGGTGTACTTCCACAAGCCCGCCTGAACGCAGGAGCGCCGCGACAGGTTCGTCGCGGCGCTCCCGTGGTGCTGCGGTGCCTAGTGGATGATGACCGGGGCCTTCTCGCCCGCCACGTCGTCGTCGATGTGCGACACCTCGCGCTTGCGGGGCAGGAACGCGATCGGGATGAACGTCGCCAGCACCAGGATGAAGCCCACCCAGTAGGTCGAGGCGAACGAGTCGGCCGTGAACTCCAGGCCCTTGCGGATCAGCTCCGGCGGGGCCGGGAACTGCTGCAGGATCTCCGGCTTCAGCTGCGACGCGATCGCCAGGCCCGCCTCGGTCACCGGCTTGCCGGTTTCCGGGTCGACCGCCCCCGGGATCGGCGCCGACTCGTTGAGGTTGCTGGTCAGGATCACCGACATGACCGCGGCGCCGATCGAGCCGCCGATCTGCTGGAGGATGTTCACCAGCGTCGAACCGCGGGCCACCTCGTGATGCGTGAGCGTCTTCAGTGCCGACGTCATGATCGGCATCATCGTGCCGCCCATGCCGAGGCCCATGACGAACAGCGAGCCGCACAGCAGCCAGTACGAGGTGTCGACCCCGACCTGGGTGAACGTGAAGAACCCGGCCGCGATGAGCGTCATCGCGAACGGCACGGTGCGCCCGACCGGGATCTTGTCGGCCAGCATGCCCGCGATCGGCATCGTGAGCATCGCGCCGATGCCCTGCGGCGCCATGAGGAGGCCGGCGTGCAGCGTCGACTCGCCGCGCACCTGCAGGAAGTAGCTCGGGAAGAGCAGGCCGGCGCCCATGAACGCGATGATGAACACGAACAGCGACAGCGACGCGATCGACAGGTTGCGGTTCTTGAACAGCCGCAGGTCGAGCAGCGGGTGCCGCGGCCTGAACGAGTAGAACACGAACCCGATGACGAGCACGGCGCCGACGAGCATCGGCAGCCAGACCTTGGTCGCGGTGATCGTCGCGGTCTCCGGTAGCGAGGAGACGCCGAACAGGAACAGCGCGAGGCCCGGCGACAGCATCAGCATGCCGAGGAAGTCGAACGACTCCGACGGCTCCGGCCTGTCCGACGGCAGCGCGAACCAGGCGTACACCAGGGCGATGAGACCGATCGGCAGGTTGATCAGGAAGATCCAGTGCCAGCTCGCCACGTCGATGAGCCAGCCGCCGAGGATCGGGCCGCCGATCGGGCCGAGCAGCATCGGGATGCCGAGCACGGCCATCAGCCGGCCGATGCGGTGCGGGCCGGCGGCCCGGGTCATGATCGTCATGCCGAGCGGCATGAGCATGCCGCCGCCGAGGCCCTGCAGCACGCGGTAGCCGATGAGCTGGCCGATCGAGTCGGCGGTCGCGCACAGCCCGGAACCGACCGTGAACAGGAACAACGCCAGCATGTACAGCCGTTTGGTGCCGAAGCGGTCGGCCGCCCAGCCGCTCAGCGGGATCACCGTCGCGAGCGCGAGGGTGTAGCCGGTCATCGTCCAGGCGACCCGCGCGTACGACGCGTCGAACTCGTTCTGAAATGTCGGCAGCGCGACGCTGACGACCGTGACGTCGAGAATCGACATGATCGCGCCGAGCACGATCACGCCGGCGATCTTCAGGACCGTCGCGTCGAGCTTATTTGAAGCCGCTACGGGCTGGTCGGCCACAAGTTCCCCCAGACAGAGCCGTTGAAGAATGGGCGGGTGGGTGTTTGGCAGGCACTGCCAGGTGCGCCCGCCGGCCCCGCCGATGATCGCGGTGTCACCGCATCGTCACTGACAGGGCCGCATTTTCGAAGCCACGTTCGAATGCCCCCTCACAGTACGCGGCCCGCGTTTCGAACCGGCCCCGAGTTCCCCGATCGCGACGCAGGACACGTCACAACGACCCCTGTCGCTGCGCATTGACGCACTGCGCGATAATGATTTCCGGCAGCCTTCCCGGTGCCATTCGGCGCACCGCTCGCGGCGGTGAGGGTACGCTAAGCTCGTCGGGTGAACGACCAGGCGCACCATGCTGCTGCTGACGAGCACCCCGTGCGGCGCAACACCAAGCAGCGCGACGCGGTCATGACGCTGCTCAGCGACGTCGACGGTTTCTACAGCGCCCAGGAGCTGCACGTCATGCTGCGCGAGCGCGGCGCCAACGTCGGCCTCACCACCGTCTACCGCACCCTGCAGCTGCTCGCCGAGACCAACGAGATCGACGTCATGCAGGTGCCGGGCAGCGACACCAGGTACCGCCGCTGCAGCGGACGCCACCATCACCACCTGGTCTGCCGCAGCTGCGGCCGCACCGTCGAGGTCCTCGGCCCAGCGGTCGAGCGCTGGGCCGACCGCGTCGGCGAGGAGCACGGCTTCACGGACGTCAGCCACACCCTGGAGATCTTCGGCACCTGCGGACGCTGCTCCCGCTGAGCCGTTCTAGAGCAGTTCGCGCAGGGACTCGACCAGCAGCCAGATCCCGAACAGTCCGAACAGCGCCGCCGCACCGAACTTGATCGTGCGCTCCGGCAGCCGCTTGCCCAGCATCCGGCCGACCAGGATGGCCAGGGCGTCGGCGGCGACCATGCCGACGGTCGAGCCGATCCAGGTGCCGAACCAGCCGTGCTGCGTGGCGAGCGTGATCGTGGCCAGCATCGTCTTGTCGCCGAGCTCGGCCAGGAAGAACGCCACGCCGACGGCGACGATCGCCGAGCGGTTCGTCTTCTCGGCCTTGGACTGCTCCTCGTCGGTGAGCTTGTCGCCGCGCAGCGTCCACGCGCCGAACGCGAAGAACGCCAGCGCCGCGACGAGTGAGATCCAGCCGGTCGGCAATGCGGCGCCGAGCCCGTAGCCGACGCCGACGGACACGGCGTGGACGATCGCGGTGGCGACGGTGATGCCGATGAGGACCGGCACCGGCCGGAACCTGGTGGCGAACGTCAGCGCCATCAACTGGGACTTGTCACCCAGTTCGGCGACGAAGATGACGCCGAAGCTGATGGCCAACGCCGCGAGAAACCCGCTCAATTCGTACCCTTCCCGGTGGACCGCCGGGAGGGACGCGCCTGGCTGGGCGGACGACCTCGACCCGGCCGTCCAGCATGTTGCTGCTGACAGCTGAGCCGAAAGTCTCGTCCGCCCCCGTTGCCGGAGGCCTGCGCGCCGGACGCCACTTGGGGCGCCAGTATGTCGACCACGCAGTTAGGGACTACTCCCCTTCGCGTGGTCGATCATAACAGGCTTTTGAATTGGGGCCTTTGTGGCGTTACTTACGCTTCGACGGCTTGACGATCCGGTCCGTGCCGACCCGGTCGCGCAGCACCTCGGGCACCAGCACCGACCCGTCGGGCTGCTGGAACTGCTCCAGGATCGCCGGGAAGATGCGGCTGGTGGCCAGGGCCGAGCCGTTCAGCGTGTGCACGAACTTGTTGTTCTTCGAGCCGGGCACCCGGTAGCGGATGCCGGCCCGGCGGGCCTGGTAGTCGCCGGCCCAGGACACCGACGACACCTCCTTGTACTTCTGGGTGCTCGGCATCCACACCTCGATGTCGATGGTCTTGCGCATCGAGGCGCTCGCGTCGCCGGCCGCCAGCAGCGAGCGGCGGAAGTGCAGCCCGAGCGCGTCGACGAGGCCCTCGGCGTAGTCGACCATCTCCTCGAGCGTCTTCTCGCCGTCCTCCGGGGTGGTGAACTGGAAGATCTCCACCTTGTTGAACTGGTGCCCGCGCACGGTGCCGCGCTCGTCGGAGTGCGAACCGGCCTTCTCGCTGCGGTAGCACGGCGTGTAGGCATACGCCTTGTGCGGCAGGTCGCCGGTCTCGAAGATCTCGTTCTGATACGCCCCGAGGATCGCCGTCTCCGAGGTGGGCAGCAGGAACTGGCCCCGCTCGCCCTCCGGGACGGCCAGGTGGAACACGTCGTCGTAGAACTTCGGGAACTGCCCGGCGGCGTAGCCGGCCGAGTCGAGCAGCAGGTGCGGGGGCAGCATGAACTGGTAGCCGGCCGCGAAGTGCCGGTCGATGAACCAGTTGACCAGCGCCCACTCGAGGCGCGCGCCCCAGCCGGTGTAGATCCAGAAGCCCGAGCCGCCGAGCTTCACGCCCCGCTCGAAGTCGACGAGCCCGAGCTCGGTCGCGAGCGTGACGTGGTCGCGGACCTGCTCGATCTGCGGCTGCTGGCCGAACACCTTGATGACCTGGTTGGCCTCCTTGCCGCCGGCCACCACGTCGTCGCTGGGCAGGTTGGGCAGCTCGCTCATGGCCGCCTGCAGCTGGTCCTGGACCTCGCCGAGGCGCTCCTCGAGCTCCTGGAGGGCCGCCTTGGCATCGCGGCCCGCGGCCTCCTGCCCGGCCGCCTGGATCGCGTCGGCGTCCTCGCCGGCCTGCCGCGCGGCCTGCTTGGCCGCCGCGAACGCGCGGGCCTCCTCCTTGCGCCGCTGCCGCTCGGCGTCGATCGCGCCGATGAGCTCGCGCCGCTGCTGGTCGAGGTCGGCGATGGCACTCAGCGCACGGGACACCTCGGACGGGTCGAGCCTCTTGGACAGAGCGGCCTCCACCGAGGCCCGGTCCTTGCGAATCAACTCGATGTCGAGCATGCTCCCGCGCACCTTCTACTGGGTTGAATGGGCTGATTCCTACTGCTGATCCACAGATGCTACCCGTCGGCTCGCAGCCATTTTCTCCACGCCGTCCATCACGAGCTCGACGCCGAAGGTGTAGTAGCGATCCAGGTCGGGCTCGTGGGCATAGGTGCCGGCGAGCTCGACCATCATCGGATACCGATCGGCGGGCATGGACTCCAGGTGCAGCCGGCGCTGGCGTAACCACTCGCCGACCGCCTCGGGCGGGGTGCCCGGCGGGCAGCCCGGCTGGGCCGCGACCAGGCCGATCGTGGCGTGCAGCAGGTGCGAGGCGACCCACCAGGCCTCCTCGAGGGTGAATCCGGCGGCGCACAGCAGGGCCAGCGCGTCGTCGGTCGCCCGGGTGAAGCTCTCCACGCCGTTCTTGTCGATGACGAACAGCAGGTCGGACAGGCACGGGTGGGCCCGCATCGCGTCGACGAGCGCCTGGACCATGGCGCGCAGCTGCGTCTCCCACGGGTCGGCGACCGAACGGTCGGCCCGCACGCCGCGCAGCACGTGGTCGGCGATGCCGGCGAGCAGCTCGTCCTTGTTCTTGAAGTGCCAGTAGAGCGCCATCGGCGTCACACCGAGGTCGGTCGCGAGGCGGCGCACGGTGACGGCGTCGAGCCCCTCTTCGTCGCCGATGCGCAGCGCGCGCTCGGCGACGGTCGCCCTGCTCAGGCGCTCGGTGGTCTTCTCTCTGGGCACTTTCCCGGTCGGCACTTGACAAATATACAACGTACAGGTTCTCCTGTACAACGTACATGTACGGCGTACATGTACTCCGTACAAGAGGAGACTGACGTGCGAAATCGCTGGCTGGCCCTCGTCGCCGTGGCGCTGGGCACCTTCATGACCTATCTCGACAACAACGTGGTCAACGTGGCGCTGCCGTCCATCCAGCGCGACCTCGGCCTGGGCATCTCCGGCCTGGAGTGGATCGCGAGCGCCTACATCCTGGTCTTCGGCGGCCTGCTGCTGGTCGGCGGCCGGCTCGGCGACGTGTTCGGCATGCGCGGCATGTTCTTCACCGGCCTGGCGATCTTCACCGTCGCCTCCGCGGCCGCCGGCCTGGCCGGCAGCCAGGAGATGCTCATCGCCGCCCGGGCCGCCCAGGGCATCGGCGCGGCCCTGCTGACCCCCACCTCGCTCGCGCTGCTCACCGAGCTGTTCCCCGACCCGCGCGAGCGCGGCGCGGCGATCGGCATCTGGGGCGGCGTCAGCGCGCTGGCCCTCGCGATCGGCCCGCTCACCGGGGGGTATCTCAGCGAGAACGTCTCCTGGGGCTGGATCTTCCTGATCAACCTGCCGATCGGCGTGGCGACCGCGGTGCTGGCCGGCGTCACGCTGCCCGCCGGGCGGCGCAGCCCCAACCGGAGCCTCGACCTGCCCGGCCTGGTGACCTCGGCGCTGGCCCTGTTCGCCCTCACCTTCGCGCTCATCGAGGGCGAGTCGCGCGGCTGGACCTCGCCGGTCATCCTGGCCGCGTTCGCCCTGACCGCCGCGGCCGGCGCGGTGTTCGTCGCCGTCGAGTCGCGCTCGGCGAGCCCGATGGTCGACCTGGCGTTCTTCCGCATGCGGGTCTTCAGCGGCGGCCTGGCCGCGATGGGCCTGTGGGCGTTCGGCGTCTTCGGCATCTACTTCTTCACCGCGATCTTCCTGCAGAACGTCCTGGGCTTCTCGCCCACCGAGGCCGGGGCCGCGTTCATCCCGATGGCCCTGGTCATGGCCGTCATGGCGACCGTCGCCCCGCGCATCGAGGCCCGCTTCGGCGCCGGCCGCACCGTCGCCCTGGCGCTCGCGCTGATGGCCGGCTCGGTCGGCGGGCTGGCCACCGTCGGTGAGGGCAGCGGCTACCTCGACCTGCTGCCCTGGTTCATGGTCTTCGGCCTCGGCGGCGGCCTGCTGGTCCCACTGAACAACGTCATCCTGGGCGCCCTGCCCGCGGCCCGCGCCGGCATCGCGTCGGGCATGCTCAACGTCTCGCGCGAGGTGTTCGGCCTGCTGGGCATCACGATCCTGGGCGCCATCCTGAGCAACCGGCAGAACGCCGCGACGGGCGAGCCGCTGCACCGCTTCCTGGCCGGCTACCAGTTCTCCCTGGTGATCGCGGCGCTGCTGGTCGCGGCGGGCATTCCGATCGCCCTCCTGGCGCTGCGCCGCCTCCGTCCCCAGGAGGACCACCCGGCCCAGGCGGCCCAGACCCCGGAACTCCAGCCGACCCCGGCCTGACCCTGACTGCCGCCGCGCCCCCGGACCGTCCGCGACCACGCGGGCCGGCCCGGGGGCGCGGCCGGGTTCGTGGAGGCGTGGCGGTCCCGGGCGCGGCCGGTCTTGGGGCGTGGCCGGTCCTGGGGCGTGCCAGGCCGGCGGGCTACCCCGCGGCCCGGACCTCACCCCTCCGGCCCGGCACCCCGCTGTGTCGACCGCCTCCGGGTTGCGGGCCGGCCGGCGCGGGGCCGGCCCTTTCGTGCCGGCGGCGCCGGAGCGCCGACGGGTTGTCGGGCCTGCCCCGCCCGGAGTGGGGCGGCCGCTGATGGGCTAGCGGGTCAGGAGGCCGACCAGGTCGGGGGAGCCCTGGGCCAGGACAGGGGTGCTGGTGGCCGGGACGTACAGGACGCGCTGGCAGCCGTCCAGTTCGACGAACACCTGGGGCGTGCTGGCGGCGGCGGTGGCCGGGGCGAGCATCGCGAAGCGGGAGGCGTGCGCGGTGCAGGCGGTGGTGGGCTTGAGCGGAGCCTGGGGCAGAGCGGCGCGGATCGTCTGCCAGGTCGCTGCGGGCAGGACGGCGCCGTGCTCGAACTGGCCGCCGGGCTTAACCGTGCCCTGCTCCGCGGCGGCCACGCGGTACACGCACAGGCGCACCGAGGCATCCGCCGGCGGCAGCTCGATCGGGCCCGTGGCCAGGGGGCGGCCGTTGGCGGTCTCGGTCGCGACCATGTCGGAGTACGACTGGCCGCAGCCGGAGGCCGCCGCGCCCGCCGAGAGCGTGGTGTGCAGGCGGGTCGACGCCACCCGCTGCAGTTGGAGCCGGTCCACCGCGTCGCGTACCTCGATGCGGATCGTCCCGCAGCCGTCGGCCGGCACGCCCGGGCGCACCCACGAACCGTCGGCCGCCAGCAGCGCGAACCACGGCACCGCGTACAGCATCATGTTGCACAGGCCGTCGGTCCGCGGCTGGTCCGCCAGCCGTACCGCCCGCACGAGCGCCTCGACGTCAGTGCCGCGCAGCTCGTCGAGGAACATCGCCTCGCCCCCGCCGTCCTCCGCGCGGGCCGCCGTCCGGCACAGGACGATGCCCACGGGGGCGAAGTCCTCCGAGAGCCGCGGCAGCCGCAGCGCCCCGTCGTCGGGCACCCACGCCGGCGGCTGCTTCCCGCCGTCCGCCCCGCCCGGCGCTGCGCCGGCTTCCGCTCCACCGGCACCCGCCCCGTCCGACGCCCCGTCCGATGGCCCGCCGCCGGGACCGCCACCCGGGCCGCCGGTCGCCGCGGCCGCGCTGTTGACCGGATTCCCGGGCCCGGCCGGAGCGGACGCGGGCAGGGCGGTGGCTGACGGGGCCGGCGCCTGCTTGACGCCGAGGACCTCCTCGGCGCACGACGTCCAGTTCGCGCGGAGCTCCGGCGCGCCGGGTGGGACGCCGAGGCCGGGACCGACCTCCTTCGGCGCGCACCCCGCGAGGGCGGCCAGCACCGCGAGGCCGAGCAGGGCCGGTACGACCGCCGCCCGGGTCCGGGCGCCGCCGCGGCGGATCGCCGTGCGGGTTCCCGCCTCGCGCAGGGGGCGGTTGGGGGACAGGGCCACGCGTGCGGCCACGGTACGCCGGAATCCCATGCTTGCCGCTGCGGACGGTGGTTGCGGGTGCGCGGTCGAGTCCATGTGCGGTGTGACGCGCCCGGCCGCCGGACGGTTCCACGCGCTGCCGAGGAGGCAGCCGCGCTCATCGGTGGCCGCTGGCCGGCTCCTGGGTGCGCAGGGGTGGGGCGTCGACGCCGCAGTGGTGCCAGGGCTTCTCCTCGGTGACCGCCGGCGGTGCGCCGGGCGCCGGTGCCAGGCGCTTCGGGTTGCGGACCGTCACCGCGGCCAGCAGGCCCGCCGCGACGCAGAGGGCGGCGCAGATCAGGACCGCGGTGTGGAAGCCGGCCGAGAGGCGGGGCGGGTCGAGGTACGCCTGACTGGTGATCCCGGCGGCCATCGGCAGGACCGCCACCGCGATCAGGCCCGCGGCCCTCGCGACGTCGTTGTTGACCGCCGAGGCCATCCCGGCGTGGCTGGACGGCGCGGCGGCCAGGACCGTCGCGGTGAGCGGGGCGACCGTGGCGGCCAGGCCCAGGCCGAGGACCAGGACCGCCGGCAGGACCTCGGTCACGTAGTCGCCGTGCGGGCCGATGCGCGCGAACAGCGCCATGCCCAGCCCGGCGATGATCGGGCCGGCGGCCATCTGCAGGCGCGGGCCGATGCGGGCAGCCAGGGCGCCGGAGCGGGCGGACAGCAGCAGCATGAGGACCGTGACCGGCAGGAGGGAGACGCCGGCCTCGAGCGGGCTGTACCCGGACACGTTCTGCAGCTGGATGGGGAGCAGGAACAGGGCGCCGCCCAGGGCCCCGTAGACGATGAACGTGACCACGTTCGTGGCCGTGAACTGCGTGGAGGTGAACAGGCTCAGCGGCAGCATCGGGTGTGGCGCGCGGGCCTGCCACCAGACGAACACGGCCAGCAGGACGCCGCCGGCGACGAGGGGGACGACGTTGCCCTGGATCAGCCCGTACGTGAGCGCCATCAGGCCGGCCGTGACCAGGATCCCGCCGGGCAGGTCGACCCGGCCGGTCGCCTCCGGGTCGCGCGACTCCGGCACGTGGCGCCACGCGACCACGACGACCGCCGCCGCGATCGGGACGTTGATCGCGAAGATCAGCCGCCAGGCTTCCGGGCCGAGGCCCACCAGCCAGCCGCCGAGGAACGGGCCGATCGCCGTGGCGACGCCGCCGAGGCCGGACCAGGCGCCGATCGCGCGGCTGCGGTCCTCGGGGCGGAACGACGCCTGGAGGATCGCGAGGCTGCCCGGCGTGAGCAGCGCGGCGCCCACCCCCTGCAGCGCCCGCGCGCCGACGAGCGTGGCCGCGTCCGGGGCGACCCCGCACAGCACCGACGCGAGCGCGAACCACACGACGCCGATGAGGAAGACCCGGCGGCGGCCGTACCGGTCGCCGAGCGCGCCGGCGAGCAGCAGCAGGCCGGCGAGCGTCAGGGTGTACGCGGTGACGACCCACTGGAGGGTCTCCAGCCCGGCACCGAACGAGCGGCCGATCGCCGGCAGCGCGATGCCGACGACGGTGGCGTCGATCGACGCGATGCCGGAGCCGAGGATGGTCGCGGTGAGCACCCACCGGCCGGCGGCGCTGGACAACGAAAGCACGACCGCGAACCTACTCCGGTTCGAGCAGGTTGATCAGTCCCGGCAGCGATTTCTGGACGGCGACGCCGGGGTACCCCGGGATCCGCCAGTCCTCGGGAGCGGTGATCACGGTCGTCATGCCACCGAGCCCAAGCCGTAACGCGGGGGACATCACGCAGCGTCGTCCTTCGATACGATATGCGTCTATGATCGCTACGGAGATCCCCTTGGTCCCTGGGCTGCCGGTCGTCGGCAACGCCCTCGAGATGTCCCGAGACCCCGCGGCGTTCTTCGCCCGCGCGTACCGCGAGCACGGGCCCGTCTACCGCATGCGGCTGCTCAACCGCACCTACACGGTCCTGGCCGGCGCCGAGGCGGCCGCGTTCATGGGCTCCCGCGCGGGCCGCGAGAACCTGCGCTCGAAGGAGTACTGGCAGGACTTCCTCGACGAGTACGGCGGCACGCGCACGATCCTCGGCGAGGACGGCGACAGCCACAAGGAGCTCCGCGAGATCATGCGGCGGGGGTACTCCAGGGAGGCGCTGAAGGGCCGCCTGGACGAGCTCGTCGGGATCACCGACCGGGTCATCGAGCGCGACTGGCGCCCCGGCACCCGGGTCCCCGTCGTGCATGCCCTGCAGTACCTGGTCACCGACCAGCTCGGCACGATCCTGACCGGCAACGCGCCGCTGGAGTACGTGCCCGACATCCGGACGATGACGCTGTACGTGCTCAACGTCCTCGTCACCCGCCAGCGGCCCAAGGTGCTGCTGCGGCACCCGAAGTACCGCCGGGCGAAGTCACGTGTCTTCGAGCTCGGCGACCGCATGCTCGCCGACCTGCGCGTCACCGCCGGCAAGCCCGACGAGGACCGCATCCTCGTCGACGACCTGGTGCGCGTCCACCTCGACCGCCCCGAGGCCCTGCCGACGCAGGACATGACGATGGCCCTGACGGGCCCGTACGTCGCCGGCCTCGACACGGTCGCCAACACCACGGCCGCGTTCGTGTACGCCGTGCTCAAGCACCCCGAGGTGCTCGCGAGGGTGCAGGAGGAGGCCGACGCCCTCTTCGCCGGCGGCGGGCCCCTGCAGGACGAGGACCTGCGCAAGATCCCGTCGATCCGGTACGCGCTCATGGAGACGATGCGTCTCTACCCGATCGCGGTCGCCCTGACCCGCACCGCCACCCGCGACTTCGAGTTCGAGGGCCACACCATCCGCGCCGGCGAGACGGTCTACGTCGGCACCACGGTCCCGCATTTCCTGGAGGAGTACTTCCCGGAGCCCGCGAAGTTCGACATCGCCCGCTACGAGAAGCCCCGGTCGGAGCACCTGCGCGCCGGCGCCTACTCGCCGTACGGCCGCGGCCCGCACACCTGCCTGGGCAAGAGCTTCGCCGACGTGCAGATGGCGTTCTCGATGGCACGGCTGTTCCACCGCCTCGACCTGGAGCTGCCGTCGCCCGGCTACACCCTGGCCACGAAGACGGCCCCGACCCCGGGCCCGGCCATGTCCTTCAAGGTCCGCGTACGCGGCCTCCGCCACTGACGCCGCCCCGGGCCGCGGTCGACCGCGAAGCCGGCGGATGAGGACGTCGACCGGCGGCGTCCTGTCGTATGGAGTCGCCGGCGGGCGGCGACCGCGGTGCGAGGGCAGGACGTGGGGGCAGGCGTAGGAACAGGTCGGTGCGAGGGCAGGACGTGGGGTGGTCGGCGTAGACACGGGTGGGCGGGCTGTCGCACGCTGGTGAGCCCAGCCGGCCGGCCCGCGGGGCGGCGACGTCCGACGGGGCTGCTGCAGCCTGGTGGGCCGGCCAGCGGGCCGACGGGCCGTGGGCGGTGGGCGGTGGGCGACGGGCGGTGGGCGACGGGCGGTGGGCGACGGGCGGTGGGCGACGGGCCGGCGGGGTGGCCAGGCGTGGAACGGGGAGCGTGGGACGAGGTGGGTGTGGTGGAGCTGCGGCACTGGGCGGAGGACGACCTTGAGGCGTTCTTCGACATCTACTCCCGGTGGGAGGTCATGCGGTGGCTCGGGCCGCAGCCGCGGCGGGTGCTGCGGGACCTGGACGAGGCGCGGGAGCGGCTGGCGCGGTGGCAGGCGCGGGAGCGGGACCTCGCGGCGCCCTACGGGCTGTGGGCCATCGTGCCCGACGGGAGCGCGGCGCCGGTCGGCACCGTCCTGCTGCTGCCGCTGCACGACCAGGACGGGCTCACCGACGAGGTCGAGATCGGCTGGCACCTGCACCCCGAGCACCAGGGGCGCGGGCTCGTCACCGAGGCCGCGCGGGGGCTGCTGCGGGACGCGCCGACCGGGGTGCTCGCCCTCACGGACCCCGACAACCACCGGTCGCAGGCCGTGGCCCGGCGGCTCGGCATGCAGGACGAGGGGCTGACCGACCGCTGGTTCGGCCTGACGGCGCGCCAGTTCCGCGCCCCGTGAACCGGCGCTGAAGCGCCCCCTGACGCGCGCCTTGCCGCGGCCCATGAAGCGCCCCCTGGCCCGGTCCGTGAAGCGCGCCCTGCCGCGGCCCGTGAAGCGGCCCGTGAAGCGGCTCTGACGCGCCCAGCGAAGCGGGCTCGGAAGCCGGCCTGGAAGCGCCCTTCGACGCGCCCCGGGCCCGCCGGCCGGCGAAGCCAGTCGTGGACGTCATGAGCGCACCCGGTCCAGGCGGTAGTGGGTGGCCGCGTCCGTGCTGACGAACGACGTGCACTCGTAGCCCGGGAACGGCTCGTCGAGCAGGCGCTCGCCGCGGCCCAGCAGGATCGGGACGACCGGCAGGTGCACGATGTCGACGAGGCCGGCCCGCAGATACTGCTTGATGGTCGAGACGCCGCCCGCGACCAGGACGTCCTGGCCGTCGGCCGCCTTGGCGGCCTGCTCCAGCGCGGAGTCGATGCCGTCGGTCACGAAGTGGAAGACCGTGCCGCCCTCCATCGGGATGCTCTCGCGCGGCTCGTGGGTGAGGACGAAGACCGGGTGGTGGTACGGCGGGTTGGGGCCCCACCAGCCCGACCACGTCGGGTCGCCGCTCCACGGCCCGCGGACCGGGCCGAACATGTTGCGGCCCATGATCGTGGCGCCGATCCCGGTGTGGCCCTCGGTGAGGTACCGGTTGTCGAGGCCGGTCGTGCCGCCCTCCTGGCCCGTCATCTCGTGCCACAGGCGGGTCGGGAACATCCACTCGTGCAGCCGCTCCCCGCCGATGCCGAGCGGCTCGTCGCGGCTCTGGCCGGTGCCGGCGCCGTAGCCGTCGAGCGAGATGCTGAAGTTCTGGACACGCAGCTTGGACATGACGGCGATCCCTTCTCGGACTTCGTGGTCACCAACCGGTCGGGGCGGTAGTGCGATTCTCGACACGAGGTACGACAAAAATCGAAGATCAGTCTTGTTGAACATCCATGTCGTCCTGCCCGCCTGCAACGCGCCGCGTCGCATGCGTTTTTGACAATGATTCTCATCAAGGGACACACTCGTCGGCATGTTGCGACGTGGGATTGTGGCCGGCCTGACCGCCCTCGCGGTGGTGGCCGGGGCGGGTGCTTGCGGGGACGACCAGGCCGGTGGCGGTGGAGGCACGCAGGTCGTGGCGGCGTTCTACCCCCTCCAGTTCATCAGCGAGCGGGTCGGCGGCGACGGGGTCCGTGTCACCAACCTCACCAAGGCCGGCGCCGAGCCGCACGACCTCGAGCTCCAGCCCGGCCAGCTGGCCACGATCGAGGACGCCGACCTGATCGTGTACCTCTCGGGGTTCCAGCCGGCCGTCGACGAGGCGGTGCAGCAGGAGGCCAAGGACAAGGCGTTCGACGTCGCCACCGTGGAGACGCTCAAGGAGGGCAGCGGTGACGAGGAGCACGGCAAGGACCCGCACGTCTGGCTCGACCCCGTGCGGCTGTCGGTGATCGTGGGCAAGCTCAGCGAGCGCCTGCAGCAGGTCGACGGCGCCGACGTGAGCGGCATCACGACCCGCGCGGCCAAGCTGCAGGGTGAGCTGCAGCAGCTCGACCAGGAGTACCAGAGCGGCCTCAAGACCTGCCAGCGGCGCGACATCGTCACCAGTCACGCGGCCTTCGGCTACCTCGCCGCGCGGTACGGGCTCAACCAGGTGTCGATCTCCGGCCTGGACCCCGAGGAGGAGCCCAGCCCGCAGCGGGTCGCGGAGGTGGCCCAGCTGGCGAAGGAGAAGGGCGTGACGACGATCTTCTTCGAGGCGCTGGTCAGCCCGAAGCTGTCGGAGACGGTGGCGAAGGAGATCGGCGCGAAGGCCGCCGTCCTCGACCCGATCGAGGGCGTCGAGGGTGACGCCACCTACTTCTCGGTGATGCGGGCCAATCTCACGGCCCTGAAGGACGCGCTGGGCTGCGGTTAGCCTTGGGCCGATGCGACGACTGCTGAGCGCGATCGCGATCACCGGGGTCCTGGCCGGCTCGACGGCCTGCACGGCCCCGGTGATCTCGCAGGCCCGGACGCTGCCGGTGCGCTCGGTGGCCGCGGACGGCACGTCGACACCCGTGGCGGATCCGCTGTACCCCGGGTACGGCAACCCGGCGATCGACGTCCTGCACTACGGGCTGGCGCTGACCTGGGCGCCGGAGGCGAAGACGCTCAGCGGCCGGGCGACGATCCGGCTGCGCGCGGTGCGCGCGGTGCCGCAGGTGCGGCTCGACTTCTCCAGCGCGTACACCGTCGGCAAGGCGAGCGTCGACGGGACCGCCGCCACGGCCGGCTTCGCGGGCGAGGACCTGACCGTCGACCGGCCGCTGGCCGCGGGCGCCGTCGCGACCCTGGTCGTCGAGTACACGGGCACGCCGCGGACCGTGCCGATGCCCTCACACCGGGGTGACGCCGAGCCGCTCGGGCTCACCGTCACCGCCGACGGCGAGCTGTGGACGATGCAGGAGCCATACGGGGCCTCCACGTGGTACCCCGTGAGCGACCAGCCGTCGGACAAGGCCCTCTACGACATCGCGGTGACCGTGCCGGACGGCTGGGCCGGCATCGCCAGCGGGACGCCGCAGCCGCAGTCGGGCCGCACGTTCGAGTACACGACGACCCAGCCGGTGGCCAGCTACCTGACCACGCTCGCCGTCGGTCGGTACACGAAGACGCAGGTCAGCGGGCCGCGCGGGCTGCCCGTGACGGTCTGGACGCGGACCGGGCGGGACGACGGGGCGGTCGATGCCCTGGTACAGTCGGGTCAGCTCATCGACTGGCTCGAGGAACGGTTCGGCCCGTATCCGTTCCCCAGCGCGGGCGTGGTGGTCGTGCCGTCGTCGTCGGCGATGGAAACCCAGCAGATGGTCACCCTCGGCAATGAGGTGGCGGGGAGTCCCGGCGTCCGCCAGGTGATGGTCCATGAGTATGCCCACCATTGGTTCGGCGACGCCGTCGGCCCGTCGACGTGGCGCGACGTCTGGCTCAACGAGGGCTGGGCGAGCTACGCCGAGCAGTTGTACGTCGCCCGTGGAGACACGGCTGCCATCGAGCGATGGGAGCGGCAGGCGCGCGTGGCGGACACGCGGCTGCGCAAGGACATCGGCCCGCCGGGCAACCCGCCGGCGGACAGCTTCGCGGAGGGCAACGTCTACGTCTGCCCGGCGCTCATGCTGCGGCAGCTGCACAAGGCCCTGGGCGACGCGAAGTTCTTCGCGCTGGGCCGCGCCTGGGTGCGCACGTACGCGGGCACGGCGCAGGACCGGGCGTCGTTCACCGCGTTCGTGAACCGGCAGACCGGCCGCGACTTCACCGGCCTGATCAACGACTGGCTCGACTCCCCGACGACCCCTGCCTGACGCCCGTCTGGCGCCCGTCTGGCGCCCGCCTGACGCCTGCGGTCCGCGCAGGAGCGGCGGGCCGGCGGCGGGTCACTCGTGCAGGCCGCCCGCCACGACGTGGATGAAGGCGGCCTGGACGTCGTCGGAGCTGGTGGCGTTGTCGACGTAGGCGTCCATCGGCTTCAGCGACGCCTTCAGCGCGTCCGCGGCGTCCTTCTTGTTCAGGACCACGACGCTGATCGTCACCGGCTTGTTCGGGTCCTTCAGGGCCGTGAGCTTCTGGACCATCGCGTTCACCGCGGCCGCGTTGGCGCTGTCCTTGTTCTGGTCGTCGGTCAGGATGAAGACCTGGTTGAACATGTCGTCGTGCCAGTCGTCGCGGACCGACTGGTAGCCGGCCACGATCGCGTCCAGCAGGCCCGGGCCCGCGCGGTGCGCGGCGAGGGACTTCACCGACGTGCCGAACGTCGCCCGGGTCGCGTCGTCCAGGCGGTCGGTGGGCACGATCTTGCGGTACCCGGGCTGGCCGGGCGCGACCTCCCACAGGCCCAGCCGCGAGCCGATCGGCATCAGGTCGGCGAGCTGCCGGCAGCCCTGCTTGACCACGTCGACGGGCGCCTGCTTGCCGCCGGGGGACGAGGAGTTGCCGGGGGTGGGCGAGGAGCCGCCGGTCGCGAGGTCCACGATGATCAGCAGGTTGCTGCGCCGGTCCTCCGGGTCCCACGTGGCGAAGATGTGCTGGACGTGATGCGGCGCGAGCACGTCGAACGGCTTCGCGGTCGGCTCGGGCAGCGCGTTCGCGCCGTCGTAGATCGGGCGGATGTTGTCCGGGCCGCGCAGCCCGGCCGCGGCCAGCGCGCGGCTGCCCTCCTGCGAGGTGAACGCGCTGTACAGCCGCTTGAGCGCCGCCGCCCGCTTCGCGTTCTTGACCGCGGCGGCCGTCGGGAGCCAGGTGTAGCGCAGCAGCGCCGTGTGGTCGGCGCCGACGATGTAGCGCCGGTCGGCCTGGGCCAGCCGCAGCGTGCTGAGCAGCGCGTACTCGGGGATGAGGCCCACCTCGCCGGCCGCGTTCGGCGCGGCGGACAGGTCGTGGTTGACGGTCCGGGTGACGGGGAGCATGTTGGCCAGGGCCAGGGACGAGGCGTCCATGCCCCGCTCGATCCAGACGGCCTCGCCGACGGCGCCGGCCGCGACCATGCCGTCGCCGTTCAGGGCCGGGTTGCGCACGACGAGCCGCACGCCGGAGGCGCGGTTGTTCAGCAGGTTCGCCAGCGCCAGCCAGCTGTCGCCGGCGGCCTTGATCCGGTCCCCGGTGGCCGGGTCGGTGACCATGTAGATCGGGCTGCTGGCGATCACGCTGTACGCGTTGAGGTTGCCCTTCTCGGCCAGGAACTGCGGCGGCGCGATCGCCGTCCAGGCGGTGTCGTCGGGGATCCAAACGTCGACCGGTGTCTGGCTGAGCTGGGCCGCGCCCGAGCGCCCGTCGGCGCTGACGGTGTCGACCAGGATGCAGTCGTCGCCGGCCCGCAGCGTGCGCCCGGCGGCCGAGACGACGTTGGAGATCGACGCCGCGGCGACGACGTGCAGCGTGGTGGGGCAGGCCGCGCCGTCGGCCCCGGTGGGCTTGCCGCGCAGCACGTACCAGCCGGCACCGGCCACGAGGCCGACCGCGAGCACGAGCACCAGCCCGCGCAGCACCGTGCCCACGCCGCGGCTCCCGGCCTGATGCTTGCCCATGGTCGACCGTCCGCCAGAGGTTTCGAAAGAGGGGGGTGTTTGATCGAGCGCAAGTATGTCATCGAGCGCAGCGGATTCCGGCCCCTCTCGGCCGTCCGGCGGCCACCCCGGCCCGTTCGGCCAGCATGTTCTCCGACGGCCGGCGCCCCGCCGTATACCCAGCGTGCGGAGCCGGCTACCGGTCATCACGGGCAACAGTCCACAGTGGATCAGATGAACGGCCGCTGAACAGCAGATATATAGCTGATGGTTGCGGACATGGGCCAGAATCGGGGCCGTGAGACGCACCGGAGTGCTGATCGTCGCCGTGGTGGTGCTGGTGGTCGCGGGGGCCCTCGTCGGGCACCTCGTCGGCCGGTCGCGGGGCGGCACGACGCACGTGACCCTGCTGGTCGGCTCGGAGAAGCTCGGCTTCTTCACCGACCCGGCCGTGCGCGGCGCGTTCGACGAGCACGGCTTCACCTACCGTGCCGACGCCTCCGGCTCGCGCGACATGGCGAACCGGCTCGCCGGCTACGACCTGGCGTTCCCCGGCAGCCTCGCCGCCGCGCAGGAGCTCGCCGCGCGCCGCGCGCCGGCCGCCGACCCGGTCGCCGTATTCAGCTCGCCGCTCGCGGTCGCCACGTTCACGCCGATCGTCGACGTGCTGCAGACCGCCGGCCTGGCCTCCCGCGACGGCACCGGCGTCTGGCGGCTCGACCTGGCCAAGCTCGTCGAACGGCACCGCGCCGGCCTGCTGTGGAAGCAGATCCCCGGCAACGCGGCGTTCCCGGCCGAGCGGAAGGTGCTGGTCGCCACGACGCACCCGCAGGACTCGAACTCGGCCGCCATGTACGCGGCGCTGCTCGACAGCGTCACCAAGGGCGACGTGGCCGAGGTCGCGCAGCTGTTCGCCGACCAGGGCGCCGTCGACACCACCAGCGGCGAGCCGTTCGAGAAGTACCTGCTGCAGGGCAGCAACTTCGCGCCCCTCGTGCTCATCTACGAGGCCCAGTTCGTCGACCACGCCGTCCACACCACGCTCAGCGGTGGACAGACGCTGATCTACCCGACGCCGACCGTGATGTGCGCCCACACGGTCGTGCCGTTCACCGAGGCCGGCGCGAAGGTCGCCAAGCTCCTGCAGACCGACCCGGACCTGCAGCGCCTCGCCGCCGAGCACGGCTTCCGGGCCCTGGACCCGGCGGTCTCCCGCCCGGTGCTGGACAAGGTCCGCCCCGGCGACGCCCGCCTGCCGGAGCTCATCGTCGGCGCCGTCCCGGCCCCGGACCAGGCCACCCTGCACACCCTGCTGACCAAGGTCGAGGAGAAGCTCGCATGAGGCGCTTCACGTGGGTCGCGCTCGCACTCGTCGCGCTCACCGCCTGCACCAGCGACACGAAGGCCACACCCGAACAGGGCGAGGGCCCGTACCTCAAGGGCAGCGGCGTGCTGCGCGTCCTCGCCGGCAGCGAGCTCGCCGACCTCCAGCCGATCCTCGACGCGGCCGCCGCCGCCACCGGCGTCACCGTCAAGCTGAGCACCACCGGCACCCTCGAAGGCGTCGAGACCGTCGTCAACGGCACCGCGGCCCAGCAGTACGACGCGATCTGGTTCGCCAGCAACCGGTACCTCCAGCTGCACCCCGGCGCCGGCGACAAGATCGGCACCGCCACCAAGGTCGCCACCTCCCCGGTCGTGCTCGGCCTGCGCCGCTCCGTCGCGCAGCAGCTCGGCTGGGCCGAGCACCGCCCGACCTGGAGCGAGATCGCCGTCGCCGCCGGCGAGCACCGGTTCAGCTACGGCATGACCAACCCGGCCAGCTCCAACTCCGGCTTCTCCGCCCTGGTCGGCGTCGCCGCCGCGCTCGCCGGCACCGGCGCCGCGCTCACCGCAGAGCAGATCGCGCCGCTCACCCCGCGGCTGCGGGCGTTCTTCGCCGGGCAGAACCTCACCGCCGGCTCGTCCGGCTGGCTCGCCGACGCGTTCCTCAAGCAGCAGCAGGAGGGCAAGCCCGTCGACGGGCTGGTCAACTACGAGTCGGTGATCCTGTCGCTGAACGCGTCGGGCAAGCTGGCCGAGCCGATGACCGTCGTGTACCCGTCCGACGGCGTGGTCAGCGCCGACTATCCGCTGACGCTGCTGAGCGGCGTGCCGGAGCAGGTCAAGGACAACTACGCGGCGGTCGCCGACTACCTGCGCCGGCCCAGCGTCCAGAAGGAGATCATGGCCAGGACCTGGCGGCGGCCCGCGGTGCCGACCGTCAAGGTCACCGAACAGTTCGGCCCGGCCGGCGGGTCGCTGCCCGAGCTGCCGTTCCCCGGCAAGCTGGAGGCCGCCAACGCCCTCATCGGCGCGTTCGGCGACAGCCTGCGCAAGCCGGCCCGCACGATCTACGTGCTCGACGTGTCCGGGTCGATGAAGGGGGAGCGGATCGCCGGGCTGAAGGCCGCGCTGACCGGGCTCACCGGCGCCGACACCAGCCTGGCCGGCCAGTTCACCCGGTTCAACGGCCGCGAGCAGGTGCTCATGATCCCGTTCAGCACGAAGCCCGGCCAGACCCGCCGGTTCGACGTGCCCGAGGGTGACGTGCAGCCCACCCTCGACCAGATCCGCGCGTACGCCGGCGGCCTCGCCCCGGGCGGCGACACCGCGATCTACGACGCGCTGCTGGCCGCCTACGCCCAGGCCGCGCCGCTGATCGCCGCCGAGCCCGACCGGTTCACCTCGATCGTGCTGCTCACCGACGGCGAGCGGACCGTCGGCGCCGACCTGGCCGCGTTCCAGGCCCGGCTGCCGCAGCTGCCGAAGATCCCGGTGTTCACGATCCTGTTCGGCGAGGGCAACGTCGCCGAGATGCAGCAGGTGGCCACGCTCACCGGCGGCCGGTCGTTCGACGCCCGCACCGGCGCGCTGCCCGCCGCCTTCAAGGAGATCCGCGGGTACCAGTAATCGATTGTTCAAGCCCCGGCAGTGGTGAAAAGCCGGGCGACCGGGTACACCGTTGGGATGGCCGACCTCTCGCTCGACGACTACCTCGTCGAGGACGACGACGATGACGACCCCGTGCTGCTGCGCAAGGACGGGCAGCCGGTCGACACCTGGCGGGAGGACTACCCCTACGACGAGCGGATGACCCGCGACGAGTACGACCGCGTCAAGCGCCTCCTGCAGATCGAGCTGCTGAAGCTGCAGAACGCGGTCAAGGAGCGCGGCGACCGGCTGGTCGTGCTCTTCGAGGGTCGTGACGCGGCCGGCAAGGGCGGCACCATCAAGCGGTTCATGGAGCACCTCAACCCGCGCGGCTGCCGGGTGATCGCGCTGGAGAAGCCCAGCGAGCGGGAGTCCACCCAGTGGTATTTCCAGCGGTACATCCGGCATCTCCCGGCGGCCGGCGAGATCGCGCTGTTCGACCGGTCCTGGTACAACCGGGCCGGCGTCGAGCGGGTCATGGGCTTCGCCACCCGCGCCGAGTACCTGGAGTTCATGCGCCAGGCCCCCGAGCTGGAGCGGATGCTGGTCCGGTCCGGGATCAAGCTGGTCAAGTTCTGGTTCTCGGTGTCCCGCAACGAGCAGCACACCCGGTTCCTCATCCGGCAGGTCGACCCCGTCCGGCAGTGGAAGCTGTCGCCGATGGACCTCGCCTCGCTCGACAAGTGGGACGACTACACCGAGGCGAAGGAGGCGATGTTCTTCTACACCGACACCGCCGACGCGCCGTGGACCGTGGTGAAGAGCAACGACAAGAAGCGCGCCCGGCTGGAGGCGATGCGGCACGTCCTCAGCCGGTTCGACTACGACGGCAAGGACCATGATCTTGTCGGTACCCCGGATCCGCTGATCGTGGGCCCGGCCGCCCTCGCCGACGACTCCGCGGACGACGCGCCGCGCCTGTAGTTGCTTGTAGCGTTGGGAGGCGTGACCGATAGCCACCGGGGCCGGGTGCGAGTCGAGACCGGCCCCAAACGCGTCCGAACCTTCCTGGGCGGCAGCCTCGTGGCCGACACGCTGCGCCCGCTGCTCGTGTGGGAGGTCCCCTACTACCCGGCGTACTACATCCCGGCGCCCGACGTGCACGCCGAGCTCGTCGGCACCGGCACCACCGAGCGGTCGCCGAGCCGCGGCACCGCCGAGATCTTCGACGTCGTCACCGCCGGCGGCGTGGCCAAGGCCGCTGCCCGCCGCTTCGCCGACTCACCCCTGCCCGAGCTGCGCGACGCGGTCCGCTTCGACTGGGACGCGATGAGCGAGTGGTTCGAGGAGGACGAGCCGGTCTACACCCACCCGCGCGACCCCTACAAGCGGGTCGACATCCTGGCCAGCACCCGCACCGTGCGCATCGAGCTCGACGGGGTCGTCCTCGCCGAGTCCCGCAGCCCGCGGATGCTGTTCGAGACGAGCCTGCCCACGCGGTACTACCTCCCCCTGCCCGACGTCCGGATGGACCTGTTCCGCCCGTCCGCCACGGTGACCCACTGCCCCTACAAGGGCGAGGCGCACTACTGGTCGGTCGAGGTCGAGGGCGGCTCCGGCGGCCCACAGGTGCACGAGGACGTGGTGTGGATCTACCGGACCCCGCTGCCCGAGAGCCAGAAGATCGCCGGACTGGCCTGCTTCTATAACGAACGGGTCGAGGTTTTCCTCGACGGAGTGCGGCAGCCGCCGGGCGCGTAGGCCCTGGTCGTAGGCTGTGGCGGTGGACGCGTGGCGACTCGGTGACCATCTGTCGCTGGCCTACGCCTCCGACCACGAGTGCCGTGACCTGATGGTCGCGTACGTCCGCCACGGCGTCGGCGCCGGCCACCGGGTCGTGGCGTTCCTCGACGCCGGGTCCGTCGACCTCGCCCGGACCCTCACCGCTGCCGTGCCCGACGCCCGCGTCGGCCAGTTCAGCGTGCTGCGGTTCGGCACCGGCTTCGGCGGGCTCGGCTTCGCCGGCCCCGACATGCTCGACAGCCTCGACGCGCTGCGCGACGAGGCCCGGGCCGCGGGCTTCGCCGGCATCTGCGTCGCCGGCGAGATGAACTGGACCCGCACCGCCGGCCTGCGCGACGACGACGTCCTCGGCTACGAGACGGGCACCACCCGCTTCTTCGGCGACGGTCAGGCGGCGGCGCTGTGCCTCTACGACCGCCGCCGGTTCGCGCAGGACCTGCTCGCCCGGCTGGGCGCCACCCATCCTGCGCCGCTGCTGCGGTTCACCGTCGGCGGGTGGGGCGCCCAGCTGCGCCTGGCCGGCGAGCTCGACGCCTCCAACGCCGCGGCCCTGCCCGCGATCCTCGCCCTGCTCGCCGTCTCCGACGACGTGATCCTCGTCGACGCCAGCGAGCTCGTGTTCGTCGACGCCGCGGGCGCGGCCACGCTGGTCCGCTTCGCCGCGTCCCGCCCGACCCGCCACACGGTCGTGCGCTGCACCCGGGGCGTCCGCCAGGCCCTCCGGCTCGTCGGCGCCGACGACGTCCCGTTCCTGGTGCTTCGCGACGAGGTCGCGGGGGTATGACGGGAGACGTGTCACCCACATCCCCTGCCGAGCTGCACGCGCTGGCGGCGGCGCACGGTGTCGCCACCCACTACGAGACGGCCGACAAGCGGCGCATCGACATCCCCGACGACGTGGTCGAGGCGGTGCTCGCCCTCCTCGGCCCGGAGCCGGCGCCCCAAAGCCGGGTCGGCACGCCGGCCTCCATGCCGGAGCCGCCGCGGACGTGGGGATGGATGATCCAGTTGTACGGCGTGCGGTCGCACGACTCCTGGGCCGTCGGTGACTTCGCCGACCTGGCCACGTTCACGGCCTGGGCCGCGTCCACCGGCGCGGGCGCCGTCCTGGTCAACCCGCTGCACGCGGTGGCTCCGGTCGACCCGCTCCCGGCGTCGCCGTACTCCCCGTCCAGCCGCCGCTTCGTCAACCCCCTGTACCTGCGGGTGACCGACCTCCCCGAGTACCGCACGGCCCCCGAAGCCCTGCGCGCCCGGGTCGACGCCCTACGCCCACCCCCGGCCCCCGACGGCCTGATCGACTACGGCACGACCTGGCACGCCAAGCACGAAGCCCTGACCCTCCTGTTCCCGGGCCCGGGGGCGGAGACCGGTCCGGGGGCGGTGGAGGACCCGGCGCTGCGGGAGTTCGCCACGTACACGGCGCTCGCCGAGGTCCACGGCGCCGACTGGCGGCGGTGGCCGGCGCAGCTGCGGCGGCCCGGGCCGGCGGCCACGGCAGCGGCGCCCGCGGAGCGGGTGGCCTTCCACACCTGGCTGCAGCGGCGGTGCGCCGAGCAGCTCGACCAGGCCAACCGGGCCGCCGAGGGGATGGCGGTCGGGATCGTCCACGACCTGGCCGTCGGCATCGACCCCGGCGGCGCCGACGCCTGGACGATGCAGGACGTCATCGCCCAGGGCGCCAAGGTCGGCGCGCCGCCCGACGCGTTCAACCAGCAGGGGCAGGACTGGGGGCTGGCGACCTGGCGGCCCGACCGGCTCGCCGCCAGCGGCTACGAGCCCTACCGGGAGCTGCTCCGCGACATCTTCCGGCACGCGGGCGGCCTGCGGGTCGACCACGTCGCCGGGCTGTGGCGGCTGTGGTGGGTGCCGCCGGGTCGCGGGCCCGCCGACGGCACCTACGTCCACTACGACGACGCCGCCATGCTCGGCGTGCTCGTCGAGGAGGCGACCCGGGCCGGCGCCGTCGTCGTCGGCGAGGACCTCGGCACCGTCGAGCCGGTCGTCACCCGGACCCTCCAGGAGCGCAACATCCTCGGCTCCGCGGTGCTGTGGTTCACCCGCGACGACGCCGGCGCCTTCCTGCCGCCCGCCGAGTGGCCGGCCAACGCCGTGGCCAGCATCTCCACCCACGACCTGCCGACCGCCGCCGGGTTCCTGGCCGGCGAGCACGTGCTGGCCCGGGCCGAGGCCGGCGTGCTCGGCGGCAAGTACGGCCGGGACGTCAAGGACGAGTGGGCCGCCGCCGCGCTGGAGCGCACCGCCCTGCTCGACCTCCTCGACGCCGAGGGGCTCATCGAGCCCGACAGCACCGACGACGAGATCGTGCTGGCCATGCACCGGCTGCTCCAGCGCACCCCGTGCCGGATCGTGCTCGCCTCGCCCTACGACGTGCTCGGCGCGGTGCGCCAGCCGAACCTGCCCGGGACCACCGACCAGTACCCGAACTGGCGCCTCCCGCTGCCGCTGCCCCTGGAGGAGCTCATGACCGACGCCCGCATGCACCAGATCGCGGACATCTTCAACGGCGAGTTCAGCGGCTAGTCGCAATGCCGTTCAGTTAGGTGTGGGTGTGGCTGGTCAAGGGGTGTGTTGATCGTGA
>NZ_JBEXCY010000115.1:0-35877 GCF_040605515.1 Dactylosporangium sp. NPDC005572
TCAAGGCGCAGGCCGCACCCGCGTCGATCGCCGGTGGTGGCACCTTCACGCTGAACGTCGATGTGAGGGCGCAGTCCCAGCACAGGAAGGCTCCCGCGGTGACCGGCGAGATCGCCGTCACCTTCGGCGGCACCACGAAGGTGGTTCCGCTGACCGGCGGCGCGGCCGTCATCACACTGCCGACCACCGGACTGTCAGCAGGGGTCTACCCGGTCCACGTCGCCTACTCCGGTGACCCGACCTACGCTCCCGACGCGGCAGTCCATCAGCAGCTGCAGGTTCGGTAGTCAGCAGGCATGGTGGGCCGTCGACCTCCCGTCGTCGGCCCACCATCACCGGTCTTGAGCCGTCGGGTCCAAAACCCACCGGTCCTACCCACCGAAGTCGAGCCATCGATCGGACGTGGTGCGCGCAACCTGATCCGCCAACTCGAGTGCCTCACCGGACAGGCCGTCACCCTGAGCGCACTACACCAGCAGACGGCCGCCTGATCCCGACCTTATACCGGCCCGACAACACCTGCACGGTCGACTAAACGGGCTCCGGCCCGATGCTGCCGCCCGCCTACTCGCTGACGATTGTCGAGTCAGGCTCGAACTGGACGCCGTGTTGTCGCCGCCCCAGCCATCCCGTGTCCGGGCAGACGTGTGACCCACGTCCCGAGACTGATCTGTCACCCATGCACTGAGACCCGACGCCGCTATGACACCGCTGTGACCTCGGCGCAGAAGAGAGCAACGCTGAGAACGATGACGATGACAAGAGGCAGTGAGCATGTACTGACCAGCTGGCCACCGCAACTGCCGCATCGGCTATTGACCTTCGGCAGCAGCCCACCGAGTGTGTGGTCCGTGACTCTGCCCGCGATCGGACATGCGCTGCCCCTCGGTTCCGAGCTGTGCTGGTCAGATCTCCTCGCCGTCCCGTCGCGACCCATCACGAGTTTGCCGAGGCCCTGCGGGTGGAGCTTCTTCGTCAACGGGAGTCTCGGGCGGCTGATCACCACCGGCGAAGGCCCAGTGTCGCCGCCCTGGGCATGAGACTCCCGAGCGCGGCCGGCCCGTCGGTTGAGGGGCCGGCCCGCTTGACGACGATGGCAGGTTAGCGAATCGTCCACAGGTGGTCGTCGCTCATTGAACATGTGTACAGGCCGAGCCGGGTGTTGGGCCCGCCGTTCGCATAACCTTCCACATCGAGGCAAAGGCCGCTCTTGTAATTGACGAACCATCTGCCGACATACGTTCCGGCGACGTACTTGGAAACTTCATAGTAGAGCTGATTGTCGGAATTGCTGTGGTTGCAGTAATACTCGCTGACCTTCGCGCCAGGAGCAACCCAACCATAGCCCGAAACATCCAGACACAGGTCGTCGTCGACGTTCCGGATCGTGTAGAGATCGCGGTCATACCCAAGAGAAGGCACGTACACGGACTGGACATACTTGAACCAGAAGAACTGGTTGTCGTCGTCCATCCAATAATTGCACGTGAACTGGGTGACCGGCGCGTTGACGTAACCCGGGCCATATCCTGGAATGTCGACGCAGTAGTGCGTGATCATATTCTCAATGACATACGGTCCATAATCGTTGGGCTCTTCGGCGGCCAGGCGTGCCACTCCACCACCCTTTGCCGCAGACATGCCTCCCTTCAATGACGTAGGCGCGGCCGTCGCGGCTGCAGCGACGCCACTGCCGACGAGCAGAGCCGTCGCCATCGTCGCCGCCAGCAACACCGCAATGCGATTGCGCATTCTGGGCATTGTTCTCCTTCCCTGTCTTCGTGCACAACGAAATCCGCTGCGGCGGGTCGCGTCAAACTTCACCACCGCAATATTCCGTGATCTCCGACATTCACGGAAGCCTTAGCGTATCAACGTTTCGATCGACCCTGAAACACCCGCATTAGCAGGGTCATGCAGCGTGAAGAGCTGGGCATAGCGTTCCCCGTTTCGTCTATGCGATCACGCCGATTGCGCGACCGACCGTTGTCGAGGTCGGCGTGCAGCGCGGCACGCCTGCTCAGCATCTCCATGAAGACGGCCCGTTGATCCTTCCAGGTAGGAGTGTTCTCAGTCCGCGTCGTGCTCCGGTCGTCACCATCGGGTTCCTCGGGTCGATGTGTCCGAGCGAGGACTGTACGGCGGGCACCGATAGAAATCCGATAGCCCGGCCGGCCGGCACGGACGGGTCCACGAACGGCCTTGGGATCGGGTACAAATGAACGTCGAACGCATGCCTGGGGAGGCTGGTGGACGTCGAGTTCCGGGTACTGGGCCCGGTGGAGGCGCATTATCGCGACACCCCGCTCCAACTTGGAGGCCCGAAGCAGCGCACCGTCCTAGCCCTGCTGCTGCTCCACCCTGGCCGGCCGGTGCCGGTGAGCCGGGTCGTGGACGAGCTGTGGCCCCACCACGCACCCAGCTCTGCGACCCCGAACGCGATCAGCTACCTGAGCGGCCTGCGCCGGGTCCTCGCCGATGCCGGGTGCGCGCTGGAGCGACGTACCGTCGGATACGTGCTGGACGCGCGGCCCGAGTCAGTCGATCTGCAGCAGTTCCTGAGCCACGAAGAGCGCGGCAACGCCGCCTGGAACGCGGGTGATCCTGTCGCCGCGGCGCAGCATTGGGAGCGTGCCCTGGCGACCTGGCGCGGCCACGCCTTCGAGGGCCTGCGGATCGGACCGGCGCTGGACGCGGTCCGGGCCGAGCTCGGCGAACGCCAGCCGAACGTGCTGGAGCGGCTCGCTCGAGCGAAGTTGCGCCTGGGCGCGGACACCGACACGATCGCCGGACTGCGGCGCCACGTCCTGGCCGAACCGCTGCGCGAGAGCGGTTGGTTGCTGCTCGTGGCCGCAGCTTGGTTCGCCGGCAACCCGGCCGCCGCCATCGAGGCCTATGAGCAGGCCCGCGACGTCCTGGCCGAGCAGCTCGGCGTGGGCCCCGGCCCGGGCCTGCGGGCGATGCACCAGGCCGTGCTCGCCGCGGACGACGACGCCGCGTGGGCGCTGCTCGACCCGGCGGCGGCCGCGCCGGCACCAGGCCGGGCGACGGCGACGCTTTCGGTACCCGCGCAGCTGCCGCTGGACGTACACGGCTTCGCCGGACGCGTCGATCAACTCGCCCGCCTCGACGCGGTCTTCGACAACGCGGACGCGCATCCGACGGCGGTCGTCATCTCGGCGGTCTCCGGCACGGCCGGCGTCGGCAAGACCGCCCTGGCCCTGCACTGGGCCCACCGCCGCGCCGAGCAGTTCCCCGACGGGCAGCTCTACGTGAACCTGCGCGGCTTCGACCCGGACGATACACCGACCGAACCGGCGAAGGCGGTACGCGGTTTCCTCGACGCGCTCGGCGTACCCGCCTGGCGCATCCCCACCAGCCTCGACGCGCAGACCGCGCTGTACCGCAGCCACATAGCCGGGCGGCGCATGCTCGTCGTGCTCGACAATGGACGGGACGCCGAGCAGGTCCGGGCGCTCCTGCCCGGCTCGCCGTCCTGCCTCGTGCTGGTGACCAGTCGCAACCGCATGGCCGATCTCGTCGCGCTCGACGGCGCACAGCCGCTGATGCTGGACGTGCTCGATCTGGCTGACGCGCGGCAGTTGCTGGCCAACCGGCTCGGCGAGGGCCGGGTGGCCGCCGAGCCGGACGCCGTCGACGAGATCGTCACCCGGTGCGCGCAGCTGCCCCTCGCTCTCAGCATCGTCGCGGCCCGCGCCGCGACCAATCCGCGGTTGTCGCTCGCAATGCTCGCCGGGCAGCTCCGCGACGAGGACAGCGCGCTTGACGTCCTCGCCGGTGAGAGCCCGAAGACCGACGTGCGATCGGTGTTCTCGTGGTCGTACCGGGAGCTCGGCCCGGAAGCGGCGCGGCTGTTCCGGCTCCTCGGCCGGCATCCGGGCTCGGACATCGGCGTGCTCGCCGCAGCCAGCCTGGCCGGGGTCCCCGCGGCGGCGGTCCGTCCGATGCTGGCCGAGCTGACCCGCGCCGGCCTGCTCATGGAGCCGGTTTCGGGTCGCTACGCGTTCCACGACCTGCTGCGTGCCTACGCCACCGAGCTCGCCGGAACGCAGAACGTCGGCTCGGCCACGTCCGCGGCCCTGCACCGGCTGCTCGAGCACTACCTTCACAGCACCGCGGCCGCCGCCGGGCATCTCGACGCGTTCCGCCAGCCCCTATCGCTCGGCCCGCCCGCGCCCGGCGCCCTCGTGGCGGCGTTCACTGGCAAGGACCAGGCGATGGAGTGGTTCACCGCCGAGTACCGCACGCTCATGGCGTGCGTGTCGCGGGCGACGCAGCTCCCGGAGCCCGATCTGGCCGCGCACCCCGCCCGCGTCGCCCACTGGCTGCGCGCCTTCCAGCAGCTCACCGGACGCTGGAGCGACGGGCTCGCCCTGCACCGCATCGCCGTGACGGCAGCGCAGCGGCACGGGAACCGGCTGGGCGAAGGGCTGGCTCTTGACGGCATCGCGTGGGCCCAGGCGTACCTCGGCGACCCGGACGCCGCCGAAGCCGCAGGCGCGCACGCCGCCTCGATCTACCGCGACGCCGGCCTGCCCGTCGCCGAGGCGCATGCGTACGGCAGCATCGCCCACGCCATGTCGCGCGCGCACCGCCACGCCGAGGCGCTGGAGTACGCGCGGCGCCAGGCGGAGTTGTGCGCCGAGCACGGCGACCCCGCCGACGAGGCGCGTAGCCTCAACACCTACGGCAGTACACTCGCCGACCTCGGCCGGCCCGCCGACGCGCTCGACCCGCTCAACCGGGCCCTCGCGCTGCAGCTGTCGTATGGCGACAACCACGGCCCGGCGTTCGTCCTCGACAGCCTCGGCCTGGTCCATCTGCGGCTGGGCCGGCTCGATGAGGCGGAAGCGCACTACCGGCGATCGCTGGAACTGTTCGAGCGGGCCGGCCACCGCTACAACATGGTGTGCCCGCTGAGCGGCCTGGGCGACGTGTTCGCAGCCCGCGACGATCCGGGCACAGCGCGGGACATGTACCGACAGGCCCGGATACTCTGCCACGAGTTCGACGGACACCATCGGGCATCGGAGCTCGACGAGCGCCTCGCCAACCTGTAGGCGGCCACTCAGTTCCCCCAGCGCGTCGATATGCTCGCGCCGCTCGATCCCCTTGACCGTGTCCGTCGCAATCTTGGAGGCCCAGTGACCGCTCACCCGGCGGTCGCTGATCGAGCTTCTCGGCGCCGTGGGGGCCGAAGACCTCGGCCGTGCCCGTGACGACGCCGGTTCACCCAACTCCGCAACGTCTCATTACCAACACCAAGCTCCCGCGCGACCTCAATAACCGGCCGCCCGGACGACAACACCAGATCCACCGCATCGCGCTGAAACTCCGGCGTGAACTTCGACGGTCTCCCCACCGGGGACACCCCTTCCTCTCGACGCAAGCCCAGTCCCAAGGTGTCCGCACCCACGGGGCAGCTCAGTTCATCAACACCTGGACGCTCAACCTGGGCGTACTGCGTCCACCTGCACCGGTACCAACACCACCTGTTGAGCGAGAGCCGCAACGGGACCTGGCGGCTGCGGTTGCAGGACGCGTCCGCCGCGGACTCCGGGTTCGTCAACGCCTGGACGCTGACGGTCTGAGCCGGGCCGATTGATCCGCACCCTTCCCCCGACGGTGACCCTGCTCGTACGGCAAGCCCTCCTACGACAGGCCGCTGTCAAGACCGGCGAGCGTCGAGCGGTCCGACGAACGGGCAGCTGCAAGGTCCGATTGGATCTGGCATTCGGCCTGGAGCGTGCCGAACCTGAATGCGTGATCCTCAGACGTCGCCAGATCATCCTTGGCGTTGCTGCAGTGGTCGTGCTTGCCGGTGCGGTGTCGGCGTACGCCGTGTATGCCGTGCACCAACGTGGCGGTTCCACCGCGGTAGGTACCCACGGCGGCACGGTCACCAGCGACGACGGCACCGTGCGGGTCGCGTTCGGCGAGGAGGACGCGCGACCCGGCACCCGGGTGCGGATCGACGTCTTCGAGGACGGCCCGACGGTGCCTGACGTGCTCGAGCCGATCGCACCGATGTTCGACGTCGCGGTCACACAGGGCTCGGCAAGCGGTGGAACGGTGTCGGCACGGTTCGACGGCCTTGCCCCTGATGTCGACGCCGCGCAGATCGTCATGCTGATCGAAGACCGCCCCAACGAGTGGCGGATGCTCGACACCACCGTCGATCTGGCCGCCGGCGTCGCCACCGCACGCTGGCCGCATTTCTCCAGGGGCATGCTTGCCTGTCTGAACCCGTTCACCGACTTCGGGTCGCTCGGCTGGGGCAGCCTCAAGAAGCGCGCCAAGTGCGCCAAACCCAACCTGGAGAAGCTCGCCGGCGCGGTCACCTCCGCATTGCTGCCCCTCGTCGGCGGCACCGCCAAGAACGCCGCCTGCGACCCGAGCGGTACGGACTGGACGTTCGCCGACATCAGGACCGGCGCCGGGACGACGGTCGGTCCGGTGCTCACGGGCTGCACCGGGCCGCTGGACGGGCAGGGCCACGCGTGGCCGGCGAAGATCGGCAACCAGTATCCGTACCCGATGCTCGTCAGCCTACCGAAGGGCGTGTCGGGGCCGGGTGCGCTCGATCTGGCCGAGGATGCGGACCCCGCGGAGCTACTGGTCGCCATGGGCTGGAGCCTCGTGGACAAGGCTGTGGTGCCGGGCGGTGGTGAGGTCCCGATCCGCATGGCCGACAACGCCGGCGACCGGCTCACGTTCGACGGCGTCCTCGATCCGACCACGCTCGCCGTCAAGGCTGTTGTCATCGCCGCGACGGTGGTTACACGTGGCGAGAGCGCCGAGCTGCGTGCGGCGGCGCGGGCGGAGGAGCGGCTCTTCGTCGAACAGCTGAAGGCAGGTATGGACAAGGCAGGAAAGCCGTACTACAACTCCGACTTCGCAGCGGACACCGGATGGCACTCGAAGTCCGCTCGCGACCAGCGCCGCGCCGCGGTGGGAAACGGCGCTACGGCGCTCTGGTCCTACATCGACCTCGTCCAGTGCGGCATTGCGGCGGTGAAGGAACTGAAGGACAAGTCGTACGGGAGCGCGGTGAAGGAGCTCGTCCTCAAGTGCTGGCCCAACTTCGTGGCCGGGATCGCGGAGTACGCCATCGGCAGGGAAGTGGACGAGCTCGACCCCACGGCACGGGTGGAGAAAGTCAAGGTGCTCACCGGTGAGCTCATCGACAACGTCCAGGATCTGCCGCGCCTGGCGACCGGCAATGCCGCGATGCAACTGTTCACGCTGACCGGCGGCAAGGTGGACATCACTCGGGCAACGCTCAACGCGACACGGGCCGCCCCCGGTGCCGTTGATCCAAAGAGCTTTCAGGTGTTCGGTCGCAGCCGCGGCAACGTTTCCGCCAAGGTCGACGGATCGGCGATCACCGTGTCCCCGCCGCTCGGCGCAGACCGGTACAGCGCCCTGTGGGGCATCTTCCTCCCCGGCCGGAGCTGCCGCACGACCGTCGAACTGGACGCTTCGCTCGTCGATCCGCAGGCCACCGGAAACTTCGGTTTTGCGATTGCACCGCGGAGCTCCCTGTCGAGTGATCAGCCGGTGGGTGCATCGATCCAGTTCGAGCACGAGGCGTCGCCCGACTTCGCGACCGCGGGAAGTTACGTCCGTCCGGCGATGCTGCCCCGGGGGGCATGGGCGATCGAGAAGCCGCCGGTTCCGGCACCCGACATCAACCGTCCCCATCATGTCCGGGTGGCCGCCGACGGGCGGTCGATCAGCATCCAGATCGACGGCGGTGCCGTCACGAGGTACGACAGCGCCTCGGAATGTGGCGGTGTCACCATCCGGGTGTGGGGCGCGGCGGTCAGCTTCCGCGACATCCGCATCGCGAACAGCTGACGCATGGCGAGGCGGACGCCGGTCGGCGGCCAGGGGTCGTCCGGTGCTGCTGGGCGCTGTGGCGCATGTGTGCGATGAGCCAGTGATCCTCCGGGGGTGCCGGCCTCGTAGACGCGGTAGGGCTCGACGACCATGTTCTCGTCGTACGGTGCCAGCACCCGGGAGACGGCGTCGTCGATGTCTGTCACGGTGCCGGGCAGGCAGACCCGGACGCGGAAGTGGCTCACAGCTCCGGCCCGTTCGCCGCAGTGAGCGTCCCGGCAGGTGGACTCGAGCACGTCGATGATCCTGCCCGTCCTGCTCCACGGCCCGGTACGCGTACCACCGGACATCGTTGACCTTGACTTATGTCTCGTCGACGAATCACCTGTCACCAGGTGATTGCCGACAGAACCGGGTGGCCTCGACGAGCAGCGGCGTGCAGTGTTGCACCCACCGGAAGATCGTGACGTGCCCGAGAGGCGACGGCGTCCGCCTCGGACCTGCGATCCGATCGCGGTGAGCGTTGACTGTCAGTTCGGATCGCCTTGGAGGTGCTGTTCGCGGATGATGTGGCACGGTCAGCACTTGACTGTTCGTGGTAACGGCGGTGGTAACCGTGAAGATCGATTGCGGCGTCACACGTCAACACTTGGCAGCATGAGGCGGCATGGGGGAGTGGTCGAATCGCCAGGTCAGTGGCATTGAGGAGCACGAGACGGCACCTCGTAACAGAATCGTTGCGATACTGGGGGTCAAGGGGTCGTGGGTTCAAATCCCGCCGTCCCGACGCAGGTCAGAAGGCTGATCCACTTCTTTGGGTCGGCCTTTTCGGCTTCCTGGGGACCAGATCGGCCCGAGTAGCTCACCTTGACCGGGAGTCAAGTCCTCGTCGTAACCGTAATGGTGGCTTATAGACCAGACGGGTGCGTTGACAGCCAGGTCTGGTGGCGTTCTTTGAGTGTGTCGCGTTCCGCCGGCGTTGGCAGGATGACGTCGACGCCCCCGTCGTACGGGTGGTAGAGCCAACGGAACTCTGGCTCGCCGAACGCGGCCTGAACCCGCTCCGCCCGAACGGCATCAAGATCCTCCTCAAGCGGCTCGGCGCCGCCGCCGGCGTCCAAGCGCTGCACGCGCACCGCTGGCGGCACAGCTACGCCCACGAGTGGAAAACTCGCCGGCGGCGACACGGGCGACCTCATGCTGCTGCTCGGCTGGGCGTCCGACGACATGCCGCGTCACTACGGCGCGAGCGCCGCCGCTGAACGCGCCCAGGAAGGTCCAAGCCCGCCTCGGCATCGGCGAACGTGTCTAGGGCGATGCCCTGGCAGATCCTGGTCAACCTCACAGCCGCGCGGCAGCGTCCAGGCTGGGCGGCCCGGCGACCGCACATCCGAAGGGTTCAACCAACGTGACGCGATGCGCGGTGCACGACAACCGACACGAACTCATCGCCGAGCATGCTGCCTGTCCTGCGCGGGCGAGGTTTCGGCAAGTGCGACGTGGTCGACAGAGTCATCGAGAACGACCTCATCGATGGCTCCAAGCGAATCCTGCACCAATACGCCCACATTAGCGAACCGGCCTGCCACTACTCTGACGACGACGGACTCATCGATGCCGACCAGAAGGCCTGAACGTCTGGCGCGGCTACGCCAAAGTCGGCACCTTCGCCGGCGAAGCCCCGACAGCGCCCGGCAACCCGACGAACGCACCTACGGCGAAACCCTCTGCGGCATGCATGGCGACATACTCCCCACCAACGCGCCGAGCACCCGGATCGTCAACGTCGTCGGCTCCCAGGGCAGCAGTGTCCCGGACGAGGACGCCTACGCCCGCATGATCCGCGAAAGCCGAAGGTTGTGGCGGCGGCGACGAAACATCAGGCGCGGAACGGTGTCTGTGCTGGCGTTGATCTGCGGCGGCGGTCGGCACGGGTGGACTCGCCGCATCGAGTTGGTCGACGGCCTCTTCCGCGGTCAGTGTGCCGGACGCGACGGCCCGCCACAGGCTGGTGTTGCCCGTCTATGTGGCGACGATGTGCTGCTGCAACGCTGCCGGGCTGATGCCCCGCGCAGCTAGCAGCGCAGCGGCCGCCGGCCCGAGATCCACCCAGGGATGCACCGTCTCGGGGGTGAACCCGTGCGCAGCCCATTGCTTCGCAAGGGCGGTGACACGGTCGCCGACGTGTGCCGGAATGACGTCCCGGTCACCGCGCCGCTCGCCCAACAGCGCGCGGGCAAGTTCGGTAAGCCCGGCAATCGGCACCCAGCGGACCGACGAGTCGGCCCCTCGCGCGCGGCTGTTCATCGGTGCCGCCCAGTAGGCGATGGAATGGTCGGGCGCAAATCCATACGACCATGATCGCTCATCGCACCGTCCCGGCCTCTACGGGTCGACCCGATCGCTGACGACAGCGGACGTCTACGGCTACTGATATCCCATTCGCCGATCACACGATCGGGGTTTGCGACTGTAGAAGCGCGCTTGCGCATTGCGAAACGGCAGCTCAAGCGCCCGGAGGGCGGCCCCTCCGGGACCCTGAGGACCGCCGGAGGCAAAGGCGTGATTACACGCGGAGTCGGCAGGGAGCGAAGCGACCGGTGTCCGCGGGAGCTGCGGCATGTAGACCGGCGGACCGAGGTTGAAATGCCGCGGGACCATCGGCGGCCGCAACCTGACGGGGTTCTCTCAAGAACACTCTGCGCGGCCCGTGCGTGGGTCTCCGGCCGGGCGGGGTTACGGCGCCGGCGCGGAGCGCTGGCGCCGCTCGTACGTCGGGCCGGTGACCGCGTGCGGGCCGCGCCGTAGGCGCACTTGACGCCGAGAGGGACAGCGCGGAGGCCGGTCCGCTGTGGCACGGGCTACGACTGCTGTTCACCACCCGGTTCGGGAGGCCGATCGAGCCGCGGAACTTCAACCGGTACTGGGACCGGCGCTGCTACACCGCCGGCGTTCCGCGGATCACGGTCCGGGACGCCCGCCGGACATGCGGTTCGCTGCTGGCCGACCTGGATGTTCTCCCGCGGGTGGCGATGCAGATCCTCCGGCACGCCAAGTTCTCGATCACGATGGAGATCTACACGCAGGTAGGGTCCAAGAAGACCCGCGACGCGCTCAAGCGGCTCGGTGCAGCCTTGGCTGAGGGCCACTGAGCCATTCCGGGCAACGACGGGTAGCCGATCGTGCGGCCGTACGGTGGCACGCCCGGACTCGTTGGGACTCGTTGCGGTGCAACGAAAGCTGCAGCGAGGACTGAGCGCAATCCATCGGCCGGTCAGCGGCAAACCACCTCGAGTGGAAGCACGAAGCAGCAAAGCCCTACCGTCGACAGTCCAATTGCGGCTGTTGCCCGGACGGCGCCATCGACGCGGCCGCGGTTGCGCCACGTGACCGGAAGAACCTGCTCCATGATGACGAGTACCAGCCAGCCGACCGTCACCAGCGGAAGGTAGATGTCCCAGTCGAGTTTCGAGAACGCGCTCGCATTGCCGTTGGGGTTCGAGAACGCGCTCGCATTGCCGTTTGCCCCGTAGTTCGAGCAGTCCTTCTGACTGGTCGCCGGGTGAAGGATCACCAACAACACCACGAGGAGCAGGCCGCCCACTGCGAACGCCCACAGACCGCTCAGGCGTGACGGGCGGGCCGGGTCGTCAACCATCGGCCCATGGTAGGAGCGTTACTGGTGGATCATCGGGTACGCCGTGTGCTTCTTCTGTGAAGATTGTCCGCCATTCGCGGGTTCGGCGTGTCACGGCACCGCGCATGATCGACTACCCAACGTCTCCCGTCGTTATCCGGGATGGCTCACTGCTGTACTTTGCTGCTGTACCGGGCCCGAAGCGGCAAAGCCGGCGCCTGCGGCACCGACTCTAACCTGCGCAAACTGTGGGCCGCCAGGGACTCGAACCCTGAACCAACGGATTAAAGTCCGAAGTGGACGATCAAATCGCTCAAGTTCAAGCATAGCAACGAAAAGTCCTTGGTAGGCGGCTCGTGTCCCGGGTGGTCCGGCCACCTCCGCGCTGGTCAGCGGGCTCCACTCGCCAGAGGGCCGTAGCCGGCAACTAGAACTACGACGGAAGTTCCTGAACCGTCCGGCTCTGTCCGTGCTGGGTAGCGAGCATCCGAGCGACCACCGAGCAACCTAATGCCCTCCGGGTAATGGTCCACTGCGCACTCATAGCCGATGAGGGCGCACGTGATCTTGCGCCGTTGGGGTCCTGGTGGATACCGCCGACAGTGACGAGGCGGCTTTCGGCGTTGCCGCGCCCGACCTCGGCGACCAAGAAGTTGGTGAATGAATGATCGTCGGGTTGCGCAGGCCGCACCCGTCCCTCCTGGCAACCTCGACGAGGCCTCTACCTCGGCACCGACCGCGGCGACCACGACCGGCAAGACTTCCTCAGGAAGTGCCGAGGCGGGGATCCATCGAACGGTTCCGGGCGTCAAATACAGGTACGGGGCCGACACGGTCGCCGGAGCGCACGGAAAGGTGACGACCGATGAGCGCACAGCCCAAACGCATCCCGGGCCAGACCAACGCCGAGTACCACAGCGGCCCCGACCCGAATCTGCAGTTCCTCGGCACCCACTCCCTGGAGGGCGGCGGCGACCCGTTCTGGGTGGGCCGCCTCTACAACGCCATTGCCGACCGCCTCGTCAATCGCCGCAAGATCGAAGGCAAGAGCAAGCGGCATGGCAGTGACAGATCTGACTGAGGGATAAGCAGCCGCTGCAAGTCGGCACGCTCCGGCAACGCCTCCCTGGGGTCATCTCGAAGACCGGCGCGCTGTCGTTGTGGCAGTCCGACCGGCATGACCCACGACATCGACGATCTCGGCGCCCGGATTTGCCGCTGGTTGCTCGCCCATAGGTGCCCAAGGCCGTCGCCCTCGTAGCGTCCCGCCCGCGATGATCCATTCTGCCGGCCTACGCCGGCAGGCGAACATCGACGCTAGATCCGGGTGGCTGCGGCGACGGCAGTCGGGCGAAGAAGTCCCGTGGCACCGATGACCTCAACCCCCAGCAGACGGCCGTCGGCGTCGAAGTCCAGAACGATGTCGCCTCGGCCGGGCCGCTCGATGACGACGTTCTCCACGGCAGATCCGTCCGCGATGTCATCCTCGATGGCAAGGTAGGCAGCGTCCGCATCACTGTCGTACGTCATCCGCATGACGGCATTCGATCACGCTGCACCGTCCTGCCGCAGCGTCAGGCGCACCGATCTGCCGCCGTGTGCGCCCGCGCGTCCTTGCCTGCAAGATCGGCGCCACACGACAGTATGTCGCCATGACCGAGCGGACATGGACGGCCGCTCAGCTGCGTGCTGAGCTAGCGAAGTACCACCAAGAACTCATCGCCGCCGGCAATCACCGGCCCAGCACGATCGCGACCTACGTCCAACATCCCGAGCGATTCATCGCGTACCTCGAGGGCGCCTACGATCCGCGGCAACCCCAAGGCCGCAACGCTCGGTGATCGCCCGTTGCTCGACGCGCCTGATCTGCGGCGTGCCTTGATCAGTCTCCGGTCATGCCGCCGTCCGTTCACGCGCATCAAATCGCTGCTCGTCACGGTCGGTGACTGACTCCAGTGGCGCCTGGAACATCCTGAACTGCCGGGGCGAGCGCATCTACGTTCCGGCGAAATGAGTTGTGCTATCTCTCTGTGAGCTGTCTGTTGGGCCGCACCAAAGGACCTGGTGATTTCGGATGTTCGAGCACTTGCGCGCCGATGATGCCGCTCTCGTTGGCCGGCACGCCTTGGCGGAACGAGTCTGCGTGGCGCTCGCCTACGCTGGCGTGCGCGCCCGGCCGGGCCCAGGCGCGCCGGTGGAAGGGGGCGCCGAAGTGGAGATCGACGCGGGCAACGACGAGGCCGGAGGTGTGTATGTCAGGTGGACGCCATCCCCTGAACTGTCGAAGGCTGTTCGGGACAGCTTGATAGCCGGTCGTACCCACGACCCCGTGGTTGATCTTTATGGCTCAGTCTCGCTGTCCATGCGTGACGCGTTGATCGACGTACTCCGGCACTCGGGTTTCCGTGTTCTTGCGGTAAACGACTCCGGCGGGGAGCCGACAATTTTGGTCCTTGGATCGACCGCCGAAGCTGAGGGCGCCAAAGTCTGATGCCGGCCTCGGACCGGGCCGGACGAGCAGGGCCCGGCGTCCGGACATGCCGCTGACCGGGCGGTGCTTGACACGCGCGGTGAGGCCAGCTCGGATTTCGTGTGGACGTCTCCGGCCGCCAATGGCTACGGTCGCCCGGTGGTGCATGCCAGGCGGTACAGCTACGTTGGGCCGCCTGAGCTGCGCCACGAGTGGCGAGGGTGGACGCCGTGGCGGTCGATTCGGCTACCGCCCTCGCGCGGTGGCTTGCTGGGCACGACCGCGGTGAACTCGCCGAGCCCTTCACCTTCGTCGTGGCCCTCGACGGCGAACTGAGGTTGGCACCCCGGCGCTCCGGCGTCGAAGGGTGCCACGCCCGCGAGGGTCGCGGCGGCGGCGCACCGGTCGGGGAGCAGGGCCACGCAGGCGAGGGCGTGCGGGCCGCCACCGGACCAGCCGAGCGTGACGAAACGGTCGGCGCCGAGGTGGTCGAGGACCGCGGTCACGTCGGCGGCCACATCGGCGACGCTGCGGCCGGGGCGGCCGCAGATCACGGTGCGCAGGCCGCGCTGTGCCGCGGCGCCGGTGAGCGCCGGCGGGTCGACAGGGCCGGCGGGCGTGCCGAGGTGCAGCACGAGCACCCGGCCGTGCTCCGGGCCGACCAGCAGGATCTCCAGGCTGCGACCGCCCCCGAGCGGAGGGGGAAGTCTGCCGATGCCGCGGTTGCGACAGCGGCCGCGACCTGATCGGCGTCGGTCACGTCGACCCCCACGTAGGTGAGGCGTCGATCTCGGCGGCCTGCTCGATCGCCGAGGGGAGGTCGAAGCCGAACACCTGCACCTTTCGGCCAGCCAGGGCATGCGCCGTGGCCGCGCCCAGGCCCGAGGCTGCGCCGGTGACGATCGCCGCGGTGTTCTCGAGCTGCATTCTTTGGATCTCCTTCATCGCCCTCACGAACAGATGAGATAATTACTTAGTCAGGTTAATTATTCTCTCTGGCCATCTTGGTGGGCGATTCCATGGCTGTCAAGGGGGCGTGTCGAGTGCGTGAAACCCCCTGGCTGCGCCGTCTGGGCGACATTTTGCAGCCAGATTCGGCCAAGGCGGAGCCTTGACAGCGCGTGACGCACGTCGCAATCATGCCAGTTGTTACATCACGCTAACTAATGCGTCGCCCACGAACGGGAGGTGTCGTGTCGATCGGACCGGTCATCGAGTTTCCCAATTGCTGCCGGCTTGGCCATGAGGGGCCGGTCCGCTACGACGAGTGTGCTCGCGCTTACCTGGTCACGCGCCACGCCGGCGTCTTCAATGCCTGGCTGGGCCACCCGCGACATCTACTACGAAGGCGTCGAGCGCCGACCGGCCGACGGTCTGATCCTGTGACGTCGGATCCGCGCCGCAGGACAGGAGAGACGACGACATGATCAAAGACAAGATCGCACTCATCACCGGTGCGGCGTCGGGAATCGGTGCCGCGATATGCGCGCTCTTTGTCGACGAGGGAGCGCGGGTCGCGGCGATCGACCACTCGGCAAGCGCCAAGGACGAGGACGACGCAGCGGCGCTCTGCCTGCGCGTCGACGTGGCCGATGCCGACGCAGTTCGCACTGCGTTCGCTGATGTCGAGCGGGAGCTGGGTCCGATCGACATGGTTGTCCACGCCGCCGGCGTGGACGACCCCGCCATCAAGGACCTCGCGTTTCACCAGACCTCGAGTCGGGAGCCAGTGCTGACGCTACCTGCGGTCAGTGGCGAGCAGTGGCGCCGCATGCAGGCGGTGAACCTGGATGGCACCTTCTTCGTCCTGCAGGCTGCCGCCGAGTTGATGATTCCCCGCCAGAGCGGCGCGATCGTTCTGATCGGGTCTGAGGCCGCCGTCCACGGCCTCGCCGGGCTGCCCCACTACAGTGCCTCCAAGGGCGGAGTGCACGCCCTGATGCGTTCGGCTGCGAAGGAGTTGGCGCCGCAGGGAATCCGCGTGAACGCGATCGCGCCGGGCGTGATCGACACCCCAATGAGCCGGCGCTCGCACGCGATCTTCCAGGGGGCTGTGCCGGCACCACTCGGACGGCTGGGGGAGCCGGTGGAGATCGCCAAGGTGGCGCTGTTCCTTGTGAGCGACCTGGCGTCGTACGTAGTGGGAGAGGTGATCAACGTCGATGGCGGCCGGCTCGCCTGCTGAGGCCGGACGCTCCGAAGGCCGCGCCAGCGCCGATGACGGCGAACGCTGTAGCAAGGAGGAACGAGACCGTGAAGGCGCCCGTTCTGTCCGCGAGCCACCCACCGATCGGTGGACTGAGCAGCTGGCCAAGTCCGACGGCGAGTGAGATCGCAGCATATCCGCGAGCCAGGTCGGCCGGGGCGAGCTGATCGGCGAGGGCCGCGGTGATGATGGCCGGTACCCCTCCCATGAGCAGCCCGTACATCGCGCTGGAGGCCAGCGTGAGCCCGGCTGAGTGCAGAGTTACGGCAGCGCAGCAGCCCGCCAGCAGAATGAGACCCGGGAGCAGCAGCGGGCGGCGACCCCACGAGTCGGACAGCCGGCCGAGGACCATGCCTCCGAATAGGTTGGTGAGCCCGAGGATCGAGAACGCGGTGGTGGCCGTCCCGTGGGAGAGCGTGCCGCCTTCCTGTGCAGCGACCACGTAGTAGTTGGAGAAGATCCCGTGCATCAGGCCGTAGCAGAGATAGAGGATCAACGCTGCGGTGATGCCCGCCGGTGGCCGTTCGATGAGCGTGCGCGACCCCTGTTGCGCGGGGCCAGGAGTGCCTCCGTGCGCCAGGAAGGCGATGACAAGGATGAGGACGAGCAGGCCGCCGCAGCCCTCGACGATCCAGGTCGCGCGCCAGCCGGCGTCACCGAGCAGTCCGTGGCAAACGCGGACCACGACACCCGTGAGGACCGCGGAGGCGCCTACACCCGACAGTGCGATGCCATACGCCACGCCACGTCGGTTCGCGGGCACGGTCTTGGACACGATCGGCACGGAGGAGATCCACACCAGTCCACCGGCACCACCCAGGAGCAGCATCACCAACCCGGCCACCATCGGGGTGGAGGTCAACGGGAAAACGAACAGACACGCGGTCGATACGGCAAGCCCGCGCACCGAGAGCCCTTCTGGGCTCCACCGACGAAGCAGCAAGCCAGACAGAAGCGCGGAGATGACGTAACCCGTCAGATTGGCGGTGCCGATCAGTCCTGCGACAGAGTAGCTGCCTAGGTAGGCACGGACCATGTCATCCAGGACGAACGCATAGCTGAGCCGCCCGAAGCCCATGGCGACTCCCCCGGCGGCGCCCATCAGCAGGGCAGGAGCCAACCAGTTCTGTGCCCGTCCGACCGGGATCTCTGTAGAGGTCATCTTTCCTCGCGTCGAAGGCTCCGCCTCGTACCAAATGCTTCGCCATGTGAAGCAATCACATCGCACCCTAGGACATTCCTCGTTCCGCGCAAGGCCGGAAGCCGTCGCAAGCGCCGGGGTCCGCGATCAGCCGACGAGGCAAACTCAAGCAATCCAGAGGTGCGGACCACCGGAGGTGGCATGATGACACGGTCGACGAGCGGCGGGTCCGGCGCGAGAGGTGGGAGGCGTCGTACCGTCGCAGCGGGCTGTAGGACGAGCGGCGGCTCGGATGGATGCTTCGGGACCCCCAAAGCCGTCCACCTTGACCGCGAGTCGTGCTGATCGGTCACCTACGACTCACCTGCGGGGAGTTCGTCAGCCGGGCCAACGCCATCGCCAACGACCTATGTGCTCAGGGTGTACGCCGTGGCGATCGAGTGCTGATCCACGGGGCCGGCAGCGCGTGGTGGGGTTGCCCGGCGCCCGGTCCGCCCGGGGGACCTCCTTGACACGACTCGTCAGCCGTGCCACGGTGAGGGGGATTACTTAGGGACGTTAAGTGATTGCGCGAGGGTGCTGTTCCCGTCCTCAATGAACGCCTCGAAGGAGCGGCATGAAGCTGAGGTTGTCACCTGAGGATGCGGCCTTCCGCGCTGAGCTGCGCGAGTTCTTCACCACCCGGGTGCCGCAACAGATTCGGGAAACGGTGGCGGCCCGCGAGGAGCTCACCAAGGAGCAGATGGTCGAGTCGATGCGAACGCTCGACGCTGCCGGCTTCGCCGTCCCCAACTGGCCCGTCGAATGGGGTGGCAAGGACTGGACTGCGCTTCAGCGGCACATCTGGCACGAGGAGATGCAACTGGCCTGCGTCCCACCGCCGATCACCTTCAACGCCTCCATGGTCGGCCCTGTCATCGCCGCGTTCGGATCGCAGGCGATCAAGGAGCGCTTCCTCCCGCCCACCCGGAACGCGGACATCTGGTGGTCGCAGGGCTTTTCCGAGCCTGACGCCGGATCGGACCTCGCAAGCCTGCGCACGTCGGCCGTGCGCGACGGCAACCACTATGTCGTCAACGGCCAGAAGATCTGGACCTCCTATGCCCAGTACGGCGACTGGATCTTCACCTTGGTGCGCACCGACCCCGCAGCACCGCGCAGACAGGCTGGTATCTCCTTCCTCCTCATCGACATGACGACGCCGGGCGTCACCGTCCGGCCGATCCAGCTCATCGACGGCGGGAGCCTCGTGAACGAGGTCTTCTTCGAGGACGTCCGGGTCCCTGTCGACAACCTCGTGGGTCAGGAGAACCACGGGTGGGACTACGCCAAGTTCCTCCTCGGCAACGAACGCGTGGGGATCGCCGGCGTGGGCGGCACCAAATGGCTGCTGGCGAAGGCCAAGCACTGGGCAGGAGACCGGTTGCGCGAGGACCTGCTCCTCGCAGCAGAGTTCGCGCGGCTGGAGAACGACCTCCTGGCGATCGAGCTGACGTCGATCCGGGTTGCCGCCGACTCAGCTGACGGCAAAGCCCAGCCTGCCTCGTCTGTGCTCAAGCTCGCAGGGTCCGAGCTGCAGCAGGCGGTCACCGAGCTCGTGCTCAACCTCGCGGGCGAGCAGGGGCTGTCCTCCGACCCGGCCGCAGGAACGCCTGCGTGGACGCGCCCAGCTGCTCCGACCTACCTCCATCTACGGGCCGCCAGCATCTATGGCGGCTCCAACGAGGTGCAACGACAGATCATCGCCAGCACGATCCTGGGACTTTGAGACATGGACTTCGACTACACCGACGAGCAGCGCGCGATCCGCGAGGCGGTACGCAGCCTGCTGAGCAAGACCTACGCAACGATCGACGGTCGCCGCGACGCCACCGCCAACGACCCGGGCTTCGACGAAGTCATGTGGGCCCGCCTCGCCGAGATGGGAGTTCTCGGTCTGCCCTTCCTGGAAGGAGCCGGCGGCATGGGCGCTGGACCCGTCGAGGTCGGGCTGGTGGCGGAGGAGATCGGGCGCGTGCTGGCTCCCGAGCCCTTCGTCGAGGCCGTTGTGCTTTGCGGCGGACTCCTCGCGCGAGCCGGCGCCGACGTCTCCAGGATCGCGGACGGCACTATTCTGCCGGCATACGTCGGCGGTCCGAGGGTTACCGCTCGGCGTACCGGTGACGTCTGGGTGTTGGACGGCAGCGTCTCGCCAGTGCTCAACGGCGCGCGCGCGGACCTGCTCGTCGTGGTCGCTGACGTCGACGGAACGCCGGCACTCTTCACGACGACGCATGGCAAGCGGACATCGTTCCGCACCTACGACGGCGGGCGAGCCTCCCGAGTGTCCTTCGACGGGATGGCCGCGGAACCCCTCGGCGATCCGGCGGCCGACGCAACCGACTTGATCAACTATGCGCGTGCGCGTGCACAGGTGGCATACGCCCACGAGGCGCTCGGTGCCATGGAGCGCGCGTTGGAGATCACCCGCGACTACCTGCGCAGCCGCCACCAGTTCGGGAAGCCGCTGAAAGCGTTCCAGAACCTCACGTTCCGGGCCTCCGACATGTACGTCTCACTCGAGCTCGCGCGCAGCACGGTGTTGTGGGCGTCAATGGTGCTCGAGAACGGCGACGAGGTCGAAGGCATTCAGGCTGCGTCGCGAGCCAAGCTCCGGGTTGCCGAGTCCGGCCGTCATATCGGCCAGGAGGCGATCCAGCTGCACGGTGGGATCGGCATGACCATGGAGTACCAGGTCGGCCACTACACGATGCGGCTCACCACCATCGAGCACCTGCTGGGCGATCGGCGTCACCACCTCGCACGCTTGGCGGCGACCGTCGGCGACCACCGAGCCGTCGATCCTCTCCAGTAGGGCGCTTTGCCACCGCTGAGCTCGTCAGCGGGTCTACCCCGCGGAGGCGCTTCGTCGATCGCGACCTCGCGGATGGCCAGGCTCCCGATGGACGTGTAACTGCCGACGATGAACGCGGCCTTGTCGCTCGCGCTGTCCTGTGAAGGAGGGTGGCGCATTCGATTAACCATGCTAACTTGTTGTGAGATTTGAAGGAGGTCCCATGGCAGCTTCGGTCACGACACACGAAGCCCGGCTCACCCACGATGGTGCGGCTCCGATCACCGCCGGCTCATTCGTGGTGATCGAGCGGGAGCTGCCGCGACCGGCGGACAGTGAGATCGTTGTCGATGTTCGGTATGCCTCCCTGGATCCTTCGCAGCGGATCCGTCTCCGGTCGGAGGGTGCCGGCTTCGTCCCGCCCGCGGGCATTGTCGGCACCGTTGCGGAGTCCCGGAGTGAGGAATTCGCCGTGGGGGACACCGTGATTGCGCCGGGCACGTGGGCCACGAAGGTATGCCTCCCGGCCACGGTGGCTGAGCGGTACGACGCGCCGGCGGGTGTCGCGCTCCATCATGCAGTCGGCCTGCTCGGACTGACCGGCCTGACCGCCTACCACGGCGTGACGCGGGTGCTGCGCCCGAGTCCGGGCGAGAAGATCGTCGTGACCGGCGCCTTCGGTGGCGTGGGCCAGGTCGCTGCACAGCTCATCGCTGCAAGCGGCGCTGATGTCCTCGGCGTCGTGGGCGGTCCTGAGAAGGTGGATGGTCTGAAGCGACGCGGCATCACCGCTGTCGACCACCGTTGCGCAGGCTGGCTGGCCGAGATGGATCGCTGGGCGCCCGACGGGCTGCACGCGGTCTTCGACAACGTGTGGGGTGAGGCTTCTGCGCGACTCGTCGAGCGGTTGCAACCGCTCGGCCGCGTCGCCCTGTGCGGGCAGATGTCTGGCATCGGTGGGGCCGTGATCGCGCCGTTGCCCCTGGACAACTGGTTCAGACTGGTGACCCGTTCGCTGACCATCCAGGGCTTCCGGGCCGTTGACTTCGCCTCGGAGAACTCTGCCGCGCGCCGTGCGCTCGCGGACATGATCGTATCGGGAACGCTCGACCAAGAGATTCACGTGGCGTCCGGCTGGGCGGCCGCGGGTCCGGCATTCGCCGACATGCTCACCGGTCGCGTCATCGGCAAGCTCGTAGTAGAGGTGCAGGCGTGAACCCTCTGCAGGACGACGTACTCGCGCTGCTGGCCGGAGACGGCCGCAAGCTCGCAGATCCGTATCCGACCTGGAACAGGCTCCGCGAGGAGATCCCGGTCTGGAAACAGGGCGACGTGGTGATTCTGAGCCGGCATCAGCAGGTGCAAGAATTGCTCAGCGATAACAACATCCTCTACAGCCGGCAGGGCACGAAGACGTCCGCACGCTACGAACGCGCGAAGCAGGAGTTCAGCCCCCACGGCCGCGCCGCCTTCGGCCGTGTTCTCGACCAGGAGTTCCACCAACTGGTGCGGATGGATCCGCCGGACCATCCACGAGTTCGACGGGCGGTCCAGCCGCCGTTCTCGGCGCGCAACCTGGCTCGCGAAATGCAGGACAAGGTGAATGAACGGGTCGACCGCAATCTGACCTCACTGGCGGAGGGCGGGGGTGAGGCCGACTTCAAGAAGTTCGCCTATTCCCTGCCTCTCCAGGTCCTCGGTGACCTCCTGGGCATCCCGATCGACGACCTCGACATGGTGCATTCCTGGGCCCAGAAGATCGCCGAGAACAAGTTCAACGCTGATTCCGAGAAGGCGGCGATCGAAGCTGATGATGCCTATCGACAACTGATGGCTTACATCGATGTACTCGTCGCGCGCCAGCAGGCGAGCGGCTCCGAGACCGGCCTGGTCGCTGCGTTGCTGGATTCGGAGAAGAACGGCATGGTCTCCCACGAGGAGGCGATGGCAATGATGGCGCTGATGATCTTCGCCGGCCACGAGACGACCAGCAACCTGCTTGCGATCGGCCTCCTTGAGCTGCTGCGCCACCCGGATCAGTGGGACCGGCTGGTGGCGGAGCCGGAGCGAGTCCCGGCGGCGGTGGAGGAGTTGCTCCGGTTTGTCACGCCGGCGCACTTCCTTCCGTACGTGGCGAAGGAGAGTCGGGAAATCGGCGGCGTGCTGGTCGAGGCCGGCGACACCGTCATCGGCGTTCTCGCTGCGGCGAATCGGGATCCTGCGGTCTTCGAGCGCGCAGACGAGCTGGACATAGAGCGCTCGGACAGTCGCGCGCACGTATCCCTCGGCCTCGGACCGCACTTCTGCTTAGGGGCCGGTCTGGCTCGGATGGAGGCAACAGCGCTCTTTGGCGCCATCGTGCGCGGGTTCCCCAATGCGAGGCTGGTCGAAGCCGACCTCCGCTGGGGCGGCCGTTCGCTTCGAACGCCCCTTGCTCTGCCGATTCGGCTCCTGGGCTGAGAATGCGCCTTGACTGTGGCGGGCGCCATTCCTATGGTGACATTTTACAATGCTAAATGAACGATCGGGAGGTTCCGTTGCGATACGTCATCACGGGTGCAGGCAGTGGGATCGGGCGCGCGGTGGCGACCCTGGCGGCGCGGGCAGCCGAGAGCGACGGAGCCGGCCAGGTGCGGCTGGCACTTCTGGACCGCGACGCAGAGTCCGTCAAGTCGGTCGCCTCGCAACTACGGGGGACCGGGGCCGAGTGTCTGCCGCAGGTCATCGACCTGGCCGATCCGGCGGCCATCGGCAAGGCGGTAGAAGAGGCGGTCTCGGTCTTCGGCGGTCTCGACACCCTCGTGAGTAACGCCGGGATCAGCTCGGTCGACGCGCTCGAGGATCTCAGCCTCGAGACCTACCAGCGGACCTTCGACATCAACACCCGCGCGACCTTCGTGCTGGCCCGGGCGGCCTTCCCAGCGTTGCGTGACTCGCGCGGTTCGATCGTCGCGACGGCATCGATCTCCGCGACCCATCCGACGCCGCCGCTCGGTATGTACAGCGCCAGCAAGGCGGCACTGAAGGTGATGATTCAGCAGATGGCCGTCGAATGGGGCCGCTACGGCATCCGCGCCAACTGCGTCTCGCCGGGCCCGACGGACACGGGCCTCACACGCAGGTCGTTCGGCGACCCTGAGGATGTTGCCGCCAGGGCGAACCGACGCTACCGGGAGGCCGTCTCGCCGATGCGGAAGATCGGACACGTCGAGGACATCGCCCGGGCCGTGCTTTTCCTCGCCGGCCCGCAGGCCGGGCACATCACCGGCGTCGACCTGCCCGTGGACGGCGGACTCTCCCTGACCGTTATGCCGCTTACCGGGGGTACGCCTGGATACCGACTCGACGAGATCGCACAGGAGGCGACGACCCGATGAACAACACCGCCGCTGAGACGCTGCCCGGATTCCTCTCACCCGAGGTCGCTGCCGACCCCGATGCATTTTATCGCCGGCTTCGGGCCGAGGACCCTGTCCACTGGGACGACGGCTATCAGGGCTACCTGATCGCCAAGCACGCGGACGTCGGGTTCGCCTACCGAAACCCGTTGTTCTCCACCCAGAACTACGAAGTCAGCCTGCAGCCCGTGTTCGGGCGGTCGATGCTGCAGATGGACGGCGCGGAACATAGTCGCAAGAGGGCTCTGGTGACGCCGTACTTCCGTGGCAAGGGCCTGGAGAAGTGGGCGCCGGTCATCGCGCGCAATGTAGCGACGATCCTGGACCGCTCCGTCGCGTCGGCATCCGAACACATAATGCGCGGCTTCCGGCCGGGCAACACGGTCGATCTCCTGGCCGATTTCGGCTACTACCTGCCGGTCTACGTGATCACCGATATGCTCGGACTGCCGCACAGTGACTACGACAGGTTCTTCAACTGGTACGGCCGTCACGTCGCGTTCCTCGGCAACCTCGCCCGCGACCCGGAGATCGACGAAAGTGGTCGTCAGGCGACCAAGGAGCTGTGGGACTATCTTGCCCCGGTGGTCGAAGACCGACGCTCGAACCTCGGCGACGACCTCATCTCCGGGCTGATCACTGCCGAGATCGACGGCGAGCGCCTCGAGGACGCGGAGATCCTCACGCACATCACGCAGCTGCTCAACGCCGGTTCGGAGACCACTGGCAAGGCGCTGGCAAGCATGTTCGCCTACCTCCTGCGCGAGCGAGAACTGTTCGAGGAGGTGCGCGATGACCGCTCGCAGGTCATCCCGGCCATCAGTGAGACTCTGCGAATCAGTCCGCCGTCGCAGATGAACGGTCGCAAGATCACCCAGGAAGTCGAGATCCACGGGATGCGCCTTCCCGCCGGCACCTTGGTGATGCTGCTCATGGCCTCGGCGAACCGTGACGAGGATCGGTTTGCCGACCCGGACACGTTCAACTATCACCGGACTGACCTCGCCCACGAGAAGACCTTCACAGCGGCCGGCGACACGTTCGCCTTCGGCTCCGGGCGGCACTTCTGCCTCGGTGCGATGCTGGCCAAGTCCGAGCTCGAGATAGCGTCGAACGTGCTCCTCGACCGGTTCCCCGACATGCGGCTGGCCGACGGGTTCGAGCCCAAGTGGTCGGGTTTGAAGATGCGGTCGGTCGGCAGCCTGAAGGTGACGCTCTGAGCGATCGGGCGTTGGGACCAGGGGTTCGCGGGCGGACATTATCGGCGCTCCTGGTGTGCACCGCCCTCGTGTCGGCGGCGGTTGTCACCCTTGGCGCTCCGTTAGTTCCACAGGTGCAAGAGACCTTCGGCGTTGGCGCCGAGGCATCTCAGTGGTCGTACACGATCACCTTGCTCGTAGGTGCCACGCTGACGCCCTTGCTCGGTCGGCTGGCGGACGGGCGCCGCCGCAGGCCCGCGATGCTGGTGGTCTGCGCACTGGTCACGCTCGGATGTGCGATCTCCGCCTTCGGGACACACTTCGGGATCTTCCTCGCTGGCCGGGCGCTCCAAGGCATCGCGGTGGCACTGGTCGCGATGACCATCGCGTGCGCCCGGGACCTGGTCACCGGCGCGGCGGCCGTGCGGCTGGTCGCGCTCCTGTCTATCACCACAGCGCTCGGTGCCGGGGCCGCCTACCCGGTCACGACGTTCACGGCGGACCACTTCGGGCTGCGCGCGGCCTACGGTGGTGCCGCGGTGCTCGCGCTGCTCGTCACGCTGGCCGTTGCTGCTGGGTTGCCGGGGACGGTGCCGGTGAACCGCGGCTCTCAGCTGGATGTGCGCGGCGCGGTTGTCCTGATCGCTGCCACGGCATCCGCGCTGCTCGCTATCAGTCAGGGCAACTCCTGGGGCTGGTCCAGCGCCAATGTGTTGGTTCTCGGAGCGCTCGCCCTCGTCCTGCTGCTCTTATGGGTCCGGCTCGAGCTCCGTGTGGCGCACCCGCTGGTGGAGCTGCGTTTGTTCGCCCGGCGCAACGTGCTCGCGGCGCATCTCACGGGTTTGCTCATGGGGGTGAGTCTGTACAACACGCCAGTGCTCATCACGCGCATCGGCCTCGCGCCCACAAGTACTCAGTTCGGGGTGGGGCTCACCCTGAGCGCGATTGGCGTGGTGATGATCCCGATCGCCATCTGCAACTACTTGAGCAGCCGCGCCGCGACCGCGGTGGCGCGAGTATGGGGCCGACGGGTTGCACTTGCGTCGGGGGGTGTCGTTGGCGCCTTGGGACCACTGATGCTGATCAAGGTCGACGGGCGCCTCTCGCTGTTGGTGCTAGCGGTTGTGCTGACGTCCTGCGGGGCAGGGGCGACGTTCGGGACCCTGCCCGGACTCGTCGTGGATACGGTCGAGCCGGGAGAGACGGGCAGCGCTACGAGCGTCAATATCCTCTTGCGAGCAGTCGGCGGGGCGGTAGGCAGTGCTGTCACCGCTGCGCTGATCGGTGCAGCCGCGGGCCCGGCCGGCGAGGCAACCATGACCGGGCTGACCTGGGCCGCCGTGGCCTGTGCAGCCACATGCGTTGCCTCGGTCGTGGTCAGCTGCAGCGTGCCTAGCCGGCGTGTCCGCAGCGATCGGCGGCTAGCGGCCCTCGAACCAGTCCCACTCCCAGGGGCGGATTGACAGCATCGGGGTGCTCAGCAGGACGTGTTCGACATCGCCGGGCGCGCTCGCACGCCCGATCCAGTCGGGCTGTTCGTCCTCGATGCGGGCGCTGGTCTCCAGCACGTCGCCGTCGAGATAGAGGATGCGAACGACCAGGTCGCTCTCGCCGCCCGTAGCCGGCGACCCGAACACACCTGCTCCTTCCGCGAACCTGTACGTCGCCGCACCCGCAACGCCAGGAATCGCAAGCATCGCCGGGATCAGGTCGCGGTCGAGTGCCGCGAAGTAGGCAGCGCCGGCGGGGACCGAGGGAGCGGCAGTCCGCGACAGCGTGAGGTGGACGCCCCGATGTGGTCGGTGAGGTATGGCAGCTGGCGAGACGAGGACGCGTGCGGCCGCATATTCCTTGACAGGATGGAAGAAGCCCACGGGACGCCGCTCGGTCCAGGCCAGCTCCGGGCGTCGCCCCCACCACAGCGCTCGCTGGTTGAGGTCGGTCCAGGCCTGCAGCGCCGGCTCCAACGGGGCTTGGAAGCCGTAGGCGACGGCGTACTGGACCGGTGCGAAGGCGGTGTCGCCGACATGGCCGGCCGCCGCGCAGCCGGGGGTGCGGACCCACCGGTCCCCCCAGGCGACGCCGGGCAGGAGTTCGTTCTCCGGCAGATGGTCGAGCTGGTGCCATGCGTTGTACTCGGCGTGCCGGGTCATGTCGGTGAGGTGCGTGAAGGTGAGGAAGAGTCGCTCCGTGCTCATATCGGCCAGTCCTCGACCTGCAGCCACTCGCGGACGACCGCGTCGTTGTCGGCGCCGAGCTGAGGCGCTGGAGCGGGTTTGTCCTGCCCCCATCCAGGCGATCGAGTGACAAGACCCGGAACCGGGAAGGATCCGACGCCTGGCTGATCGACTTGATGGAAGAGGTCGTTGGCGGTCACGATCGGGTCGCTCACGAACTCGGCGATCGTGCGGTAGTCGCCCCACAGAACGTGGCCGGCGTCAAGTGCGGCGACGGCTCCAGCGTGGGTGTGAGCGGAGAACCATGGCGCGAGGATCGCCGAGATGAGGTCGCGGTGCTCGTATCGTGCTGCCTCCTCGCCGAAGTCCACACGGAGCGTCATTTGAAGGCTCTGGAGAATGGCGTGTGTCCCGGTCAGCTCGACCAGCTTGTCCCAGTGGCGAGCCGTGAGTGCGACGACCATGACTCGTCGGCCGTCAGCGGTCGCGAAGTCGCACCCGTAGCTGCCATAGAGATAGTTGCCGTCGCGGAGCCGTCCCGATCCGTTTACCACCGCGTCGGCGACGAAGCCGAGGTGGGCCATGGTCGCGGCTGCGACGTCTGCGAGGTTGACTTCGACAAGTCGGCCGCGGCCCGTGGTGACGCGTTCGGCGTGCGCTGCCAAGAGCGCCAGCGCAATGTGCAAGCCAGTGAGCAGGTCCCACGCGGGCAGCACGTGGTTGACCGGGAGCGAGGAGTCCACCGGCCCGGTCAACCACGGCAGGCCCACCTCAGAGTTGATCGTGTAGTCGACGGCCGGGCGCCCGTCGCCGCGGCCGGCGATGTGAACGACGATGACGTCAGGTCGGACCTGCTTGAGCTTCTCGTAACCGAGCCACTCCTGTCCGACGGCGTTGGTGACCAGCAGGCCGTGGCCGCTGCCAGGCGCCGCTAGGAGCGAGCGCACTATGTCGCGTCCTGACTCCGACCTCAGATCGACCTCGACCGAACGTTTGCCCTTGTTCAGGCCGGCCCAGTACAGGCTCGTCCCGCCTGCGCTTCGCGGGAGGCGCCGCGTGTCGGTCGCACCGCCGACGGGATCCACGCGCACGACGTCCGCCCCGAGTTGGGCCAGCGCCAGCGTCGCCGAAGGCCCGGCGACATACGTTGACAGGTCGAGGATGTGAAGGCCGGAGAGCGGTCCGCTCATGCGAACGGCGAGGCGTAGGCGATGCCCTTCGCGGCCGCCGCCTCAGCGATCCAGCCGTCGATCTGATTGGCCACCTGGTGCGAGACGAGCTCGATCCACATTCCGGGTGACTCCGGGTTGTAGTGGAAGGTGGCACGGCCGATCCCGCCGTCCTCGTCAACGCCGTTCAGCTCGCGCCGGTAACCCTTGGCTTCGAGCATCGCCGCGGCAGCGCGTAGGTCATCGGTGTAGTAGCCGAGGTGGTGGACTCTGCGCCCACCCGTCACGTTGAGGTAGGGAGCCGGGTTGATCTGCTCGAGCAACTCGATGAAGTGCGGGCCCTGCAGCGAGTAGGTGAACCGGACCTCGCGCCCGACGATGCCGTCGGGGCATTCGAGCGGCACGGTGGAGCTCAGCGGCGGCGCCCAGTCGAGGCGCAGGGCGTCGCCCATGGCTGCCATCGCGTTGTCGAGGCTGTCCACGATGATGCCGGTGTGGTAGAGCCGAAGCAGTGGCTCGGTGGTCATGGCAAGGCCCCTCTCTGTGGTTCACTCACGGACGCTACACCATGCTAAGTAACCGTGGCAGGGTCGATGTCGGCCAACGTGGAAGGTTTCTGCACGGCCCTTGACAGAAGGTGTCGTGTGACCCCAGTCTCAGACAAGTTAGCGATGTGAAGGATTCTGTACGGGTCACTCCTGAGGCAACGAGGAGAGCGCATGATCTCGCTGGTCGTGACCAGCTTGTCGCAGGCGGCGGTGCTGATTCCGCTAGTCCTGGCGGTCAGTCTGGTGTTCCGCGTGAGCGGAGTCGTCAACTTCGGCGCGGGGAGCTTCTGCGTCTTCGCCGGCACTGCGTGCGCGTCTTGGGGGGCGAGCAACGGCGCTGTCGGCGTTGTCCTCACGATCGTGGCCGGCGGCATCCTGGGCGCTCTGTGCTACGCGATCGCGATCGTGCCTGCGCAGCGCAAGGGAGTGCCGGTCATCGGCCTCACCCTCGCAACGCTCGGCTTCGGCCTGCTCCTCAACTTCTTGACCCGGACATGGTTCGGCGGAGAGCCCTCGATCGTCCAGCCCTGGATCCGTGGGTCCGTCTCGATCGGCACCTACGAGACCTCGAAGCAGCGGCTGCTGGTCATTGGCTTGTCGATCCTCCTCCTGCTGGTGATGTGGTTCTTGTTCGACAGGACGCTGATCGGGCACAACCTCGCGGCCGTCTCCTTCGACCACGAACTGGCACAGGTGTACGGCGTCCGCACGATGCGGTTCGAGCTGCTCGCGTGGGTCGTTTCGGGCGCCTGCCTGGTAATCGGAGGCATCTTCCAGGCGTCTCTCGCCAGTGTCTCGGTGGACGTGGCACCGACCCTCCTCGTCCTCAGCCTCGTCGGTGCCGTGATCGGCGGGCTCGGAAGCCTCTTCGGCGCGGTGGGCGGTGCCGTCGTGGCCGGCTTAGTGATGACGCTTACCGACCAGCACATTGCTGCCGGTTACCACCTGACCTCACTCCTCGTGATCCTGTCCCTGGTGTTGCTCGTGCGGCCGACAGGGCTGTTCACCTTCCGCGGAACGGCAGAGCGCGTATGAGCACCATCGGACTGGACAAGGCCACTGGGCGCAAGGTGGGCGGCGCCTCTCACAAGGCCGGCGGACTGAGCCAGGCACTGACTTCGGCGTGGGCCAAACATGTCGCAGGGCCGCTGGTCCTGGTGATCATTGGGCTCATCGCCGGTGGCAACGACTACTTCGTCCACCTGGCGACCGCTGCCGTCATCGCCTATATCCTCACGGCGGCGTTCAACATCGTGTACGGCTACGCGGGCATCTTCAACCTCTCGATTGTCATCACCTACGGCCTTGGTGCGTTCACCAGCGTCTACCTCGAGGTCCAGTTCGGGATGCCCTTCTGGCCGGCGCTTGCGATCTCGATTGCGGTCACCACCGCGCTGTCTGTCCTGGTGGCGGTTCCGACGAGGGGCCTCAACGAACTGTTTCTCGCCATCCAGACGCTAGCGTTCGCGCTTGCGCTCGCCGAGATCACGGCGAACTGGGAGAAGTTCAGTGGCGGCACGATCGGCATCTATGCGATTCCGTTGCCGACGTTGTTCGGTCACGAGCTCACCGGAGGTTTCCTGTCGTACTACTGGCTTGCTGCCTTCTTCGCGTGGCTCACGTACGAGCTCGTGCTACGCATCCACCGCTCAGCGATGCGGCGCAAGCTGACCGCGCTGCGCGAGGGTCCCCGTGTTCTCGCCGCAGTGGGTGTCTCACCCGACTCGACCCGGCTCGTTGCTTTCGCGCTCTCAGGTGCGCTCGCAGGGCTGGCCGGCGTCCTCTTCGCCCACTTCCAGCTGGTGATCGACCTCGAAACCTTCAGTTTCACCCGCCTGGTTGCGCTGTTGCTCGCCGCGATCCTCGGCGGCGCCGGGTATTTCCTCGGTCCCGTCTTCGGCGTCGTCGCCATCCTGTTGATGGACGAGCTCTCGCTTGCCACCAGCCAAGCCCAGGACCTGGTCTACGGTGTGGGCATTCTGGTGCTCGTCGTCCTTACCCGCGGAGGCATCGCCGGCTGGCTGGACAATCTCATGAAGTGGATCGTCCGGCGACGGCGACCAGATTCGGTCGAGTCCACCGATGAGCTCGAGCCGGATGATCCAGGTGGAGGTGGCGACGCCCTCACTGAGACCGTGACACACAACCTCGCCGCCTCGGTCAAGGCCGTACATCGGGACTTACGGGTAGAGGCGCGTGGCATCTCGGTCGCCTTCGGCGGCAACACGGCGGTCAACGACGTCTCGATCTCCTTCGCAACCGGCGAGGTCGTCGGGCTCATCGGCCCGAACGGTGCCGGCAAGACAACCCTGCTCAACGCGATCACCGGGGATGTCCGGGCGACCGGCTCGATCCGTCTCGGTGGCGAAGAGATTCTCGGTACGCCTCCGCAGAAGCTCGTCCAGTCGGGAATCGGCCGGACGTTCCAGAGCCCGAAGATCATCCCCGAGCTGACACTGTTGGAAAACGTCATGCTCGCCGGAGACGGCATCGGCAAGGTCGGGTGGTTCCGTCAGTCGTTGCTGAGTCCAGCGGCTCGAAAGCAGGCGCTCGCCGGCCGCGACCGGGCGATGACGTTGCTCACCGACCTTGCCCTCGCTGACCGCGCCCACAGCCTTGCCGGAGACCAGCCGTACGGCGTGCTCCGTTTGGTCGAGATCGCGCGCAACCTGATGCTCGACCCTGCATTCCTGCTGCTCGATGAGCCTGGTGCCGGTCTGACCGAGTTCGAACGCGAGGAAGTCGCCGCGACCGTTCGGGCGCTCGGTGCCCGCGATCTCGGCGTGGTCCTGGTCGACCACAACCTTCCTCTCATCACTGGCGCCTGTGATCGCGTCTACGTCCTGGACCACGGCCAGGTCATCGCCGAAGGCCCGCCCAACGAGGTCTTCGCGCAGCAAGAGGTCATCTCCGCCTACCTGGGGGTCCCCGGATGAGCACACCGCTTCTCGACGTACGCAACCTGACGGTCGGCTACGGCGACCATCAGCCCGTCCTGCATGACGCTTCCTTCGCGCTCAACGAGGGCGAGCTGCTCGGCCTGGTCGGGATGAACGGCGCCGGGAAGACGACCCTGATGCGAGCCCTCAGCGGCGGGCTCAGGCCGAGGTCGGGAGAGGTCTCGTTCCGCGGCACCCGTATGAATGGGTCGTCGACCGCTGCCAGCGTGCGCAAGGGGATCGTGATCCTGCCGGAGGGGCATCGTGTGCTTCGTCCGCTTACGGTCGAGGAGAACCTTCAGATTTCCGCTATGCGGCTGAGCCGACGCGCCGTGCGACGCCAGATCGCCGAAGTGCAGGATCTAGTCTACGGGCTCTTTCCGATCCTTGCCGAACGACGCACCCAGCTTGCCGGTCTGCTGTCCGGAGGAGAGCAGCAGATGCTCTCCTTGGCCCGCGCCATCATCCAGCGGCCCAAGCTCCTGCTGCTCGATGAGCCGTCGCTTGGTCTCGCACCCGTCGTGGTCGAGAAGATCTACTCATCTCTGCGGTCACTGCAGGCTGCGGGCATCTCCATGCTGGTTGTCGAGCAGAACAGCGATCGGGTGGCCAGCGCTTGCGAGCGGATGATCGTCCTTCGCGACGGTCGGATCGCTGCCACGGGAACACCGTCCTCGCTCCAGGGAGCCGAGCTCCATGCCGCCTACTTCGGATCGGATGGCAAACGGCCGCCGGCCGTGGCTGCGGGCGCGGCGTCGTGCTGAGCGGCGAGGTCCCTCAGCTTCTCGACCCCAAGGTCGAGGTGGACCCGTATGCCTTCTATCGGCGGCTGCGCAATGTCGACCCTCTGCATCATGACGAGAGCACGGGGGCGTTGCTGATCACCCGGCACGCAGACGTCTTGGCCGCGTATCGTAATCCGGCGGTGACCACTGCGAACTACGCCTGGCAGCTCGAGCCTGTCATGGGGCGGACACTGCTGCAGCTGGACGGCGCGGAGCATGCGCGAATCCGCGGCATCCTGACGCCGCACTTCCGTGGGCACGGTCTGGACGGCTGGGTACCTTCGATCGAGCGGAACGTTGCGGCCATCGTCGATGGGGCCGTGGAAAATGCGACGCACCGATTGGCGCGGTGCTGGTCACCTGGAGACGAGGTCGACGTGGTGACCGCGTTCGCCCGATACCTTCCGGTCTACGTGATAGCGGACATGTTGGGGCTGCCGCACGAGGACCATGCGCGCTTCTACTCCTGGTATTCCGCGCAGAGCGCCTTTCTCTCCAATCTCGGTGGGGATCCGGCAGTCGAACGGAGGGGCGTCGAGGCGCTCGTGGAGCTGCGCGAGTACCTCCTGCCGCTGGTGCAGCAGCGGCGCCGGGGCGATGGGGACGACCTCATCTCGGTGCTCGCGCGTGCCGAGACGCCGTCCGGCCCGCTCGACGACGTCGAGGTCATGACTCATGTGACCCACTTGCTCAATGCGGGCTCCGAGACCACGGACCGGACGATTGCGAATCTGCTGCACCATCTCCTTCGCGACAGACGGTGGTGGGAAGCGACTCGGCTGGATTCCGGCATGGTGTCGGCGGCGATCAGCGAGACGTTGCGGCTGACGCCCCCCTCTCAGCTGAACGGACGGGTCACCTCTGCGGTCGTCGACCTGCCGAGCGGAACTATTCCTGCGGACACGTTCGTCATCCTGGTGATGGCCTCAGCCAACAGGGACGAACGTCGATACTCTCAGCCCGACGTCTTCAATCCCGCGCGCGAGGACGTCGATCACGCACGTGCCTTCACCAGTACAGGGGAGCACTTTGCGTTCGGCCACGGCCGGCACTTCTGTCTCGGTGCGTTGGTCGCCCGCGCGGAACTGACCTGCTCGCTGCGGATTCTGCAGGAGCGGTTCCCTGCCATGCGCCTTGCGGACGGGTTCGTTGTCCGCGACCGCGGCATCAAGATGCGTTCCCCGGCCGAGCTCCGCGTCGTCCTCTGACGCGGACGCAGCGGACAGGTTACCGGCCGGAATCAAGCTCGGCACTTGCCCGACCTCGGGACATGTAGAATACTTCACTATGCTAAGCAACTCGCCTGACGCTCGAGGAGTTACGCCTCATGCTCACCGTTGACTACGCAGCACGACGCTCGGTTGTCGAGCCGGACCGGCTGCGCCGCTTCTTCGGCGCTCGCAGCATCGCGGTTGTGGGCGCATCGCCAAGCTCCAGCTGGGCGCAGAATCTCCTCAACGCGATCGAGCTCGGTGGCGGAGTGAAGGACGTTCGCTTCGTCCACCCCAAGTACGAGGAGATCTTCGGGCAGGCGACCGTTCCGACCCTGCGCGACCTCGACGAGCCCGTCGACATGGCCTACATCATGGTGGGCCCGAACCGCGTCGACCCGATCCTCGAGGACGCCGCCGCTGCCGGCATCAAGAACGCTGTCGTCCTCGCCTCCGGCTACGGGGAGACCGGAGCCGACGGACGTGATCGGCAGCGCCGACTGGCGGAGCGCGCGGTCGAGCTCGACCTGACAGTCATGGGCCCGAACACCATCGGGTTCATCAACGCAGTGGACGGCGTGGCGCCCTGGGCCGTTGCCACACAGTCCGCACCCGTTGCGGGCCCGGTCGGTGCCGTGTTCGAGAGCGGCTCGATGGCGCGGGCGACGTATCAGTTCGCGCAGGCACACGGCGTGGGGTCGACCCTGTGGGCGTCGGTAGGCAATTCGGCCGTGCTGACGAGTCTCGACGTTCTGGACTACCTGATCGAGGACGACAGCACACGCGCCATCGCACTGTTCCTGGAGACCGTGCGCGAGCCGGACCGCCTCTTCGAGCTCGGCGCGAAGGCGCTGCGGGCCGGCAAGCCGATCGTGGTCTACAAGGCCGGGCGCAGCGAAGCAGGCATGCGCTCGGCCATGGCCCACACCGGTGCGATGGCCACCGACGACGCCGTCGTCGACGCGGCGTTCCGGCAGGCGGGCATGGTCCGCGTCGAGAGCGTCGAGGAGTTGGTCGCAACCGCTGGGGTGTTCGGCTACAGCCCGCGCCTGCCGCAAGGCCGCCGCATGGGCGTCGTGACCTCCTCGGGCGGCGGTTGCAACATCATCGCCGACCTCGCCTCGTTCAACAATCTCGCACTGCCGGCCTGGCAGGAGGACACCCGGTCCAAGCTCGCCGAGCACCTCCCCGAGTTCGCCTCGATCCTCAACCCGCTCGACACCACCGGCTTTGGTCACGCGCGAGCCAGGCCCCGTCCGACCAAGGCTGAGGACGACCTGATGGAGATCGCCGTCGACGACGCCGGCATCGACTTCATGTTCTCGATGATGACGCCACTGCCGGACGAGCGCCCGGAGGACCCGACGTTCATCGAGAGCCGAATGAAGATCATCGGCGGGATCGTGGCCGCGGCACCGGTGCCGGTCTTCCTCTCCTCGAACACCTGCCTCGACGTCTCGCCGTATGCTCAGTCACTGCTCTCCGCGAACAACCTCTTCCTGCTGCCCGGCGTCGACCTGGCGGTCACCTCCCTCGGCCATGTGGTGCGGTGGGTCGAGCAACGGAACTCGCTGCTGGTGAGCACGACCGAGGAACTGCCCTCCGCTGCCGTCGTCGCCGACGGCCCGACGGCCCGGACCTGGGCCGAGGACGAGGGGCGTGCCCTGCTCGAGGCCGCTGGCGTCCCGATCGTCCCGGCCTACCTGGTGAAATCCGCGGCCGAGGCCGCCGATGCGGCGGTGAAGCTCGGCGGCTCCGTGGCGATGAAGATCTGCTCGCGGGCAATCGCGCACAAGTCCGACGTCGGCGGAGTCGTCCTGGGCGTCGAAGGCGCCGAGGCCGCAGCGACGACGTACGACTCAATCATGGCAACGGTGGCGCACAACGTTCCCGACGCCGACCTTCGCGGCGTGCTCGTCTCGCCGATGCGGGAGCCCGGTCAGGAGCTGCTGGTCGGGATCACCGTCGACCCGACCTTCGGGCCGGTGCTGGCCGTGGGTCTCGGAGGCATCTGGGTGGAGGTTCTGCAGGACACCAGCCTGCGGGTGCTGCCGGTCAGCGCTCAGGAGGTGCGGCGGATGCTCGAGGAGCTCAAGGGTGCCGAACTGCTGCGCGGCGCCCGCGGAACGCAGGCGGCCGACCTCGACGCGCTGAGCGGGGCCATCGTGGCGATCGGCCGGGCCGCCCTGTCCGTCGGGCCGGATCTGGACACCCTGGAAGTCAACCCGCTCCGCATCACCGGCAGCCGCGTGGAGGCGCTTGACGTGCTCGTCACGACCACCGTGGGGGAGGACGCATGAG
>NZ_JBEXCY010000116.1:0-35653 GCF_040605515.1 Dactylosporangium sp. NPDC005572
CCGGTGCAGCGGCACAGCTGGCCCGAGATGGCCTCGCGGATCTCCGGCTCCGACGGGTCGGGGTTCTTGTCGAGGAGAGCGCGGGCGGTGATCAGCATGCCCGGCGTGCAGAAGCCGCACTGCAGGCCGTGGCACTGGACGAAGCCCTGCTGCACGGGGTCGAGGCCGGCGGCGCCCTCCAGGCCCTCGACGGTGCCGACCTGCTTGCCGTCGGCCATCACCGCCAGGACCGTGCACGACTTGACCGGTACGCCGTCCAGGGACACGGTGCACACGCCACAGTTGGACGTGTCGCATCCCCAGTGCGTGCCGGTGAGGCCGAGCTCGTTGCGCAGGAAGTGCACGAGCAGGAGCCGGGGCTCGACGTCGCGGGTGTAACTTTCCCCGTTCACCGTCACGGTGATCTGCATGAGTTTCAGGCCTCCTGACCCCGCGCACGGGCGGCCGCGGCGCGCAGCGCGCGCGTGGTCAGCTCGCCGGCGAGGTGCCGCTTGTAGTCGACCGGTCCGCGCTGATCCGCGACCGGGTTGGCGTTTTCGGCGGCGATCCGGCCCGCCTCGGCGAACGACTCGTCGGTCGCCGGCTTGCCGACGAGCGACGCCTCGGCCTCGCTCGCGCGGAAGTGCTCGGCGCCGACGGCCGCCAGGCCGATGCCGACCTGCTTGATCGTGCCCCCGTCGAGCCAGACGGCGGCGCCGGCGGCCGCGACCGCCCAGTCGCCGACCCGGCGCTCGACCTTGAGGTAGGCCGAGCCGCCGCCCGGGCGGATCGGCACGCGGATCTCGGTGAGCAGCTCACCGGGCTCGACCACGGTCTCGTACGGCCCGACGTGGAACTCGGTGAGCTTCACGGTGCGCGACCCCCGCGCACCCTGGATGACGACCGAGGCGTCGACCGCGGCGAACGCGGCGGAGAGGTCTTCGGCCGGATCGGCCTGGCAGAGCGAGCCGCCGACCGTGCCACGGTTGCGCACCAGCGGATCGGCGATCACCTTCTCGGCGTCGGCGAAGATCCGGTAGTGCTCCTCGACCAGCGGCGAGGCGAGCAGCTCGGCGTGCCGCGTGAGCGCGCCGATGCGCAGCTCGGCGCCCTCGACGCGGATGTACGAAAGCTCCGTGACGTCGTTGATGTCGATGAGCGCCGTCGGGCGGGCGAGACGCAGCTTCATCATGGGGATCAGGCTGTGACCGCCGGCGATGACGCGCGCGTCCTCACCCCACTGAGCCAGCAGCTCAAGGGTCTGATCGACGCTCGTGGCCTTCGCGTATTCGAATGCGGCGGGTACTTGCATCGCGCCTCCGCGTGAGGAGTGTGGGTCCCAGAGGTCCGGACACCGAGTCAAGAGTCGACCAAATCGTCGTCCTAAAGCGTGCACCGGACAACTCCGTCTGGGTATTTGTGATCTATACGTAGCGTAGTAGTCATTGTCCCGGACCAAGATTCTGACGGTGCAAGTTGCAAGATTGACGGCATGGGTGGGCGGAAGCGGGCGGCCGGCATCGTCGCGTCGATCGCTGGTGGTGTGGCGGAACTCTGCCCTGATGACGGGCGTCCGGGCCGCTGGACGCTGCTCATCGACGGTTACCCGCAGTCAGCGGTCGATCTCACCGACCCGCGCAGTCTCGACTTCGAGTACATGCGGCGCATCGCCTCCGTCATCGACGCGATGGCGCCGCCGGCCGCGCCGATGTCCGTGTTGCATTTGGGCGGCGGTGCGTTGACCTTGCCGCGGTATGTGGCGGCGACCCGTCCCGGCTCGGCGCAGCGGGTCGCCGAGCTGGACGCTTCCCTGATCGAGTTCGTTCGGCGGGAGCTGCCGCTGCCCCGCGGCGCCGACATCCGGGTGCGCGCCGCCGACGCCCGCGCCGTGGTGGAGACGACCGCCCCGGCCCGCTTTGACCTGCTCATCGCCGACGTCTACCGGGGTGCGCGGGTCCCGGCCCACCTGACCTCGGTGGAGTTCCTGTCGGCGGCCGCCCGGGTGCTGCGCCCCGACGGCCTCTACGTGGCGAACCTGGCCGACGGGAACGGCCTGGCCTTCGCCCGTTCGCAGGTGGCCTCCCTGCGGACGGTCTTCGCGTCGGTGGTGCTGCTCGCCGAGCCCGCGGTGCTGCGCGGCCGGCGCTTCGGCAACGTCATCCTGGTCGGGTCCGCGGTCGCCGGCCGCATCCCCGCGGCTGTGCTGGCCCGCGCCGCGGCGGCCGACCCGTTCCCGGCCCGCCTCGTCGACGGTGACGACCTGGATCGGTTGGTCGCCTCCGCGCGGCCCATCACCGACGCAACCGCGGTCGACTCCCCGGCACCACCGTCCGATCTGTTCTAGCTACCGTCCAGTCATCGGGATTCTCCTTAGGGATCGTTCAGGTTCCGCATACAGTCTCGGAATGCTTGAGTTCGAGGTTGTTCCCGCCGAGCGCCGCCCGGCCGAGGAGCGCGCGGCGCTGCTGGCCGATCCCGGGTTCGGCCGCGTCTTCACCGACCACATGGTCACCATCCGGTATGCGGAGTCCAAGGGCTGGTATGACGCCCGCCTGGTGCCCTTCGGGCCGCTGGCGCTGTCGCCGGCCACCGCGGCGCTGCACTACGGCCAGGAGATCTTCGAGGGCCTGAAGGCGTACGCGATGCCGGAAGGTGGGGTCGCGCTCTTCCGCCCCGACGCCAACGCTCGCCGCCTCAACACCACCGCGGTGCGCATGGCGATGCCCGAGCTGCCCGAGGAGCTGTTCCTGCGGGCCGTGTGGACGCTCGTCGAGGCCGACCGGGAGTGGGTGCCGGCGAAGCCCGGCCAGAGCCTGTACCTCCGCCCGTTCATGCTCGCCACCGACCCGTTCCTCGGGGTGCGGCCGTCGTCGGAGTACCTGTTCGCGGTGATCGCCTCGCCCGCCGGATCGTACTTCGCGGGCGGCGCCAAGCCGGTCACGGTGTGGGTGTCGAAGGACCTCACGCGGGCGGCCCCGGGCGGCACGGGCGCCGTGAAGACGGCCGCCAACTACGCCGCGAGCCTGCTGGCCCAGGCCCAGGCCCAGGAGGCCGGCTGCGACCAGGTCGTGTTCCTCGACGCGGTCGAGCACCGCTGGATCGAGGAGTCGGGCAGCATGAACGTCTTCTTCGTGTACGACGACGCGATCGTGACCCCGCCGCTCAACGGCTCGATTCTGCCCGGGGTGACCCGCGACTCGGTGCTGCGCCTGGCCGAGCACCTGGGCTACACGGTGGCCGAGCGTCCGTACTCGTTCGACGAGTGGCGCCGCGACGCCGAGAACGGCACCCTGCGCGAGACGTTCGCCAGCGGCACGGGCGTGGTGATCACGTCGATCGGCGCGGCCCGCACGCAGGACGGCGCGTTCACGATCGCCGACGGCAACGAGGGCCCGGTGACGACGGCCATCCGCGACGCCATCGTGGGCATCCAGCGCGGCCTGCGCCCCGACCCGTTCGGCTGGTCGGCCCGCCGCCCCTGACCACGTTCTGCACCGACATCGGCAGCCGGGCCACGGTTGCCTGATCGGCAGCCGTGGCCCGGATCTTCACCGCGCTGCCTACCGTTTGGCGGGGATGACGTCCTCCAGGTGCCGGCCGTTGACCGCGGCGCGGCGGCCGGCGTCAACCTCGCGCTTCCAGGTGCGGACGTAGTTGGAGGCGGTGAGCCGCTCGACGTCGTCGAGGTCGAGCAGGTCGCCGACGAACGTCGTCAGCTGCACCACGTCGCGCTGGTCGCCGGGCGGGATGTGCTCGTGCAGCAGCTGGTGCACCTGGCTGCGCAGCGATCCGTCCCGGACGATGGGCGGCGGGTTGAGCGTCGGCTCCTCGGCGATCTCGGTGATCTCGGCGACGGCCGACCGGCTGCGCGGCTTGCGCTGCGGCGGCAGGATGCCTTCGATCTCGGTCCGCAGCTCTCCGAGGGGCGAGACGCTGGGCGGCGCCGAGACCGGGATGACCGTCGCGGCCTCGGGCAGTGCGAGCTGCTCCTCGGTGTCGATGATCTCGGGCTCCGGAGGCGCGATCTCCCGCTCCCGGCCCGGGGGCTGCTCCACGACGCCGTTGGCGGCCAGCCGGGCCGGTGCCAGGTCGGCGGCGATGAGCGCGGTGAGCCCGTCGTAGTCGGCGCCGTTGGCGAGCCGCAGTGCGATCTCGTCGAGGTCGTAGACGGCGACGGCGATGTCGGCTGTCGTCGGGTCGACGGCTGAGCGGATCTTGCGGTGCAGCACCTTGGCGATGGCCGCCGTGCGCTGCTCCTTGCGCTTCTCGGCCCGGGCCGCGGCGAGGGAGGTGTAGAGGCCGAGCTTCGTGTCGGCCTTGGCGAGGTTCTTGGCGCGCAGGGTCATCCACGGGTGGCGGATCCAGTGGCCGACCACCTCGTACGCGGGTGTGGTCGGTGGCAGGTCGCCCTTGGCCCGCAGCCGGTCGCGGCGCTGGTTCTCGGTGTGCATGAGCCACACGAGGTACCCCAGGGCGGACATTCCGGCGAAGAACCCGGCGAGCAGCTTGTCGTCGTGGGCCATCCAGTTGAACGCGACCGCGAACGCGGCGATGAGCGCCGACAGGAACCGCGACGCGGTCGCCCGCTCGCCCAGCCGGCGCCGTACGTCGGCGTTGGCGAGCACCACGATGCCGCCCAGTTCGAGCGCGGCGACGGCCGGGATGGCCCAGATCAGCGGGATGCCGAGGGCCTGGACCGCGCCGGTCACCTGCCCGGCCAGTGCGACCAGCAGAACCACGACGTAGAACAGCTGGCGCATGTAGGAGGTGCGTCGAACGGTCTTTTGCAGGTCGGCGTCGTGTTGGCCAATGCCCGGCGTCGTCACCGGTTTCTCCCGTCATCCGCTGCGGGCAGCGGGTATCCCCGTGCCGCGAGGAACTCGGCCAGCGCGAGGTCCACGGAGCTCTGCACCGTGGTGTTGTGATCGATGACGAACCGCTGCAGCATCTGCTCGATCTCGACCCGCACCCGGGTGTTGAGCTGCACGCGCTCGAAGCGCGGCCGCTGCGGCGGCATCGCCACCGTCTTCTCTGTCGCGTCCAAGTGGATCTCTCCCGCTAGCCGTTTGCTAGCGGGGACGCTAGCAAAGCAACCGTCGATGGCCGAATCAGACACGCCGACCCTGGGGATGACCCCGGTCTCGGGGTCTGCTCGGGGTCGCTCCCTGATGTGCGGCAGATACGCTCAGCCATACCGTCCTTGCATGACCTTTCTCGAAGCGGTACCGGGACCCCTGCTGGGCCTCGCGCTCGGCCTGGTCATGCTCCTCGACGCGATCCCGCTCATCGGCATCCTCGTGCCGGCGGACGTCGCGATCCTCACCACGTCGGGCTCGGTCGACCCGTTCACCAGCCTCGGCTGGGTCGTCGCCGGGTGCCTCGCCGGCTGGTCGATCACCTTCTTCGCCGGGCGGTATCTCGGCGAGCGGTTACGCCGCGGCCGCTTCGGCGCGTGGGTCGGCGCCGAGCGGTGGGCCACCGCCGACCGGGTCGTCCGCGAGGGCGGCAGCCGGATCCTGGTGACCGCGCCATTCCTGCCGTTCGTCAACACGCTCGTCCCGCTCGCCGCGGGCGGCCTCCGGATGCCCTACGGGCGCTTCCTGCGCACCGCCGCGATCGGTTCGGTGCTCTGGGGCGGGCTGTACGTCGGCCTGGGCACGCTCGCCGAGCAGGTCGCCGGCGTGCTGCCGACCGGCAACCTCACGATGGTGGTCACTGTCGCCCTAGGGCTGACCTTCGGCTGGATCGCCTTGCTGGGCACCCGCAAGCTGGCTACCGTCCGTAGTTGAGTGGTAGGCATTCTCGGTCCTGCGCAATCCGGTGACGATTCGGTAATCTGAGCCCGGATTCGCCTGGCGGCGCCCCTCGGTGCCAGTGGATCCGCCGCCGAATCGGTTTCGACCGAGCCGGGGACCCACCGATTTCTGGGGTGAATCCGCATTCGCGGTAGGGCCACTGTTCCGTCCCGAACCCGTCAGCTAACTCGGTAGGCGGTGCGCGGAGGGACAGAAAGTGATCAATATGCGACGCCGGGCGGCACTCCTGCTGGCTGCGGTGCTCGTCACGGTGGGTGCGTGGGCCACGCCCGCGTCGGCCGCACCGGGCGATCCGACCGCGCCGCCGGACGAGGGCAGCGCCAACATGACGCTGGGCGAAAAGCTCGAGCAGGCCAACCGCGAGTTCCTCGACGCCCAGGCGATCCTGGAGACGTCGAAGAAGAAGCAGGCCGAGCTCGCCGAGCAGATGGCCGCCATGCAGCGCGAGATGGCGCCGGTGCAGGCGTCGGTCAATCTCATCGCCGCCGCCTCGTACCGCACGGGCGGCATCCGGATCACGTCGGCGCTCATCACCACCGACTCCCCCGAGCAGTTCATGGACCGGGCGGTGCTGGTGAACACCATCGCGCGGTACAACGACCGCCAGATCGCCCGCCTCAACAAGCTGCAGGCCGACCTCGCCGCCGCCAAGAAGGCGAGCGACGAGGAGGTCGCCAAGCAGCAGGCCCAGACCGACATCATGGGCAAGAAGAAGAAGGACGCCGAGACCGCCCTGACGAAACTGGGCAACGGCAGGGCCGACGGCTACGTGAACGCCAACTCACCGCTCGCCAACCCGGCCCCGCGCAACGCCGACGGCTCGTGGCCCGCCGAAAAATGCATCATCGACGACCCCACGACGACCAAGGGCTGCATCACCCCGCGCATGATCCACGCGGTGAAGGAAGCGCACGAAGCGGGATTCAAGCGATACTATTCCTGCTTCCGCCCGTCGGGCCCGTACGAACACCCGAAAGGCCGAGCCTGCGACTTCGCCGCCCAATCCAGCGGCTTCGGCGGCGTGGCCAGCGGCGGCGACCGAACCTACGGCAACAACTTGGCGGCCTTCTTCGTCAAGAACGCGAGCGCGCTGGGCGTGCTCTACGTGATCTGGTTCCGCCAGGTATGGACCCCGGCCGCCGGCTGGCACGCGTACAGCGGCGGCAACGGCGACCCGTCCAGCGACCATACGAATCACGTCCATCTGAGCGTAATTTGATGCTTTTCTGACTCGGGTCCGCGCAACGCACGACCGTCGCTCCCGCCAGACAACGCTCTTCTCGGCGCGACATTCGTCCCGCCGAGAAGACGCTGCCATCGCCGTCGTGCCAAGAACCCGCGGGCGGTCGCCCGCGCGGAAGGCCCGCGTGCCTGAGGACCCGCTCGGTCACGGAGCAGACGCGCCCAAACGGCGATCACGCGCCTGGCGTTCCATGATCGTGGGAAGCATTTGGCTGCTATGGCGACCACGAGTTTCCCTTGATCATGGGTGCGCAGCCGGCAGCCGTCGCGGGTGATCGGGCGATTCGCGGCCTGCAGCGCGGCGACGGATGGTGCGGCGTCGCGGTGGGTGGTGGTGGCGCGGTGTGGCCACGGGTGGCGGGCCGCCGGGTGGGTGCTCCCCGGGCGGTCCGCCTCGATCTTGGGTGCGGTGTAGTGGGCGTCACGGTCGTAAAGCGAACGTTCATTCTTGACGACCTCGGCTCGGGGTCGCATGCTCAAAGTGAACGAACGAACGTTCTTTTTAGGGAGACTTCCGATGGCCCAGCAGCACAGCGCAAGCCGGTCGCCGTGGCCCCGTGTCGGGGCGATCGTGCTCCTGCTCACCGCACTGCTCAGTCTCATCATGATCGCGTTCGCGTGGCCGGCCACCCGGTCGACCGTGCACGACATTCCGCTCGCCGTCGCCGGGCCGCCGCAGGCCACCGGGCAGGTCAAGCAGCAGCTCGAAGCCAAGCGGCCCGGGGCGTTCGACCTGGTCGCCGTCGACAGCACGCAGGAGGCCGAGCGGCTGATCCGGGAGCGGGAGGTGTACGGCGCGATCGACCTCACCAGCGGCAAGCCGCAGCTGATCATCGCCTCGGCCGCCAGCCCGGCCGTCGCGCAGGCGCTGCAGCAGGTCGCGGCGGGGCTTGACCAGTCCGCCACCGCCGTCACCGTGCGCGACCTCGTGCCGCTGCCGGCCGACGACCCGCGCGGGGCCGGGCTCGCCGCCGGTGCGCTGCCGCTCGTGCTCGGCGGGATCGTCGCGGCGGGGCTGCTCACCAACCTCGTCGTGGGCGTCGCCCGGCGGGTGGCCGGCGCGCTCGCCTTCGCGATCACGGGCGGTCTGGCGCTCGTGGGGATCCTGCAGTACTGGCTGGGCTCTCTCGGCGGCGACTACTGGGCCAACAGCGGTGTGGTGGCCCTGTCCATCGGCGCGACCGCGCTCACGCTGCTCGGGCTGGAGTCGCTGCTCGGCACGGCCGGGCTCGGCATCGGCGCCGGCGTGATGATGCTGCTCGGCAACCCGCTGTCCGGCCTGGCCAGCGCGCCGGAGATGCTGCCGTCGGGGTGGGGCGTGCTGGGGCAGTACCTGCCGCCGGGCGCCGCCGGCACCCTCCTGCGCAGCAGCGCCTTCTTCGATGGCAACGCCGCCACCCGGCCCGTCCTCGTCCTCACCGCCTGGGCCGTGCTCGGCCTGCTCCTGGTGGGCGTGTCGGTCCTGCGCGGCCGTCGGTCCGCCCCGGTCGAGGCGCTGGAGCCCGTCGCCGCGTGACGGTCGGCAATCCATGAGGCCCCGGCGGGTGAGCAACCCGCCGGGGCCTCACAGCCGGTTGCCAAGGAAGCCGGACCCTGGTGCCAGGCAGCGCCGGAATCGTTGCTGGCGAGCGGTTCCCGGAGCGGGCCGCCCGACAGCAAGGAGCGAACGCCATGAGCCGCAGCACCGACCAGTCTCCCGCCCCGGTCTGGGCCACCCCGGCCGAACCGGCCGCGCCGGCCACCGAGTCGATGCCGGGCCAGAACGGCGCCGCGGCGCCGACCTATGGCGCCCACGCGATGCCGGCCCAGAGCGGCGACGTGATGCCGGCTCACGGAGGCGACGTGATGCCGGCCTACGCAGGCGAGGCCCTGCCGTACGACGCGGGAATCGCCGCGTACGGCGCCCAACCACAGGCGACCCCGAGCGGCGGCGCGCCGTGGGCGGGTGGCGGCGGAGCGGCGCCGCCGTACCAGGCCGGTCCCGCGGGGACGCCGTACCCGCTCGGGCCCGCGGCCGCGCCGAAGAAGCACTCCAAGGTCAAGGCCGCCATCGTCGGCGTCGTGGCGGCGCTCGTGATCGGCGGCGGCGGGTTCGCGGTCATCCAGGCCGCCGGCGACAGCGGCTCCACCACGCAACAGCAGGCCGGCCCCGGCGGTCAGGGCGGCCCCGGCGGCATGAACGGCGTTCCGCAGGACGGCCAGGGCGGACCCGGCGGCATGGGCGGCGGGTTCGGCGGCGGCGTGAACGGGGCCCTGTACGGGGACTTCGTCTCGTCCGACGGCAACGGCGGGTACACGACGAAGCGCCTCCAGAGCGGCACCGTCACCGCCGTCAGCGACACCTCCATCACCGCCAAGAGCGCCGACGGCCACAGCACCACGTTCGTCGTGAAGGACAGCGCGGCCGTGGCCGACGTCGCGGCCGGCGACACCGTGACCATCGTCGGGACCGTCGACGGGGACACCGTCACGGCGACGTCCATCGTCGAGACCGGGCAGTGATCTGCGCCGCAAAGCCGAAGGACCGATATCCACCGGGTCGTTGCTTGTACGAACATAATAGTTGTGGTCGTACAAGCACGTCGCCGGCGGTTGCTCATTCTGGGGATCTGCTGCCTGAGCCTGCTGATCGTCGGGCTGGACAACACGATCGTCAACGTCGCGGTACCGAAGCTGCGCGAGGACCTCGACGCCTCACTGGAAGGCGTGCAGTGGACGATCGACGCCTACACGCTGGTCATCGCCAGCCTTCTGCTCATGGCGGGCGCGACCGCCGACCGGATCGGCCGGCGCCGGACCTTCCTCACCGGCCTCGCGATCTTCGTCACCGGCTCGCTGCTGTGCGGCCTGGCGCCGTCGCTGGGCTGGCTGATCGCGTTCCGTGTGCTCCAGGCGATCGGGGGCTCGATGCTCAACCCGGTCGCGATGTCCATCATCACCAACGTCTTCACCGACCGGCGCGAACGTGCCCAGGCCGTGGGCGTGTGGGCCGGCGTCGTCGGGATCAGCATGGCGCTCGGCCCCGTCGTCGGCGGGCTGCTGGTGCAGTCGGTCGGGTGGCGGTACATCTTCTGGATCAACATCCCCATCGGGCTGGCGGCGATCGTCCTCACCGTCCTCTTCGTGCCCGAGTCGAAGGCGTCCAGGCCCCGCCGGCCCGACCTGCCCGGCCAGGTGATCGTGCTGGTCCTGCTGGCGTCGGCCACCTACGCGATCATCGAGCGGGAGTGGATCGCCGGCGTGATCGCGGTTGCCGCGCTGGCCGCCCTGTTCGTGGTCGAGCCGCGACGGCGCGAGCCGCTCGTCGACCTGCGGCTGTTCCGCAGCCCGCCGTTCGCGGGCGCGACGCTGACCGCCGTGGCCGTGTTCGGCTCGCTGGCCGGGTTCCTGCTGCTCAACGCCATCTACCTGCAGGAGGTGCGCGGGTACACGCCGCTGCACGCCGGGCTGCTGACGCTGCCGGTCGCGGCGGTCACCGTCGTGCTCGGACCGCTGTCCGGACGGCTGGTGGGCAGTCGCGGGCCGCGGCCGTCGCTGCTGATCGGCGGGGTGGGCATCGCCGCCAGCGGGGTCATGCTGGCCGGGCTCGGGCCGCACACGTCACTGGCCTGGCTGCTGGTCGCGTACTCGCTGTTCGGCGTCGGCTTCGCGATGGTCAACCCGCCGATCACGGTGACGGCGGTGTCCGGCCTGCCGACCGAGCAGGCGGGTGTGGCGGCGGCGTTCGCGTCGACGAGCCGGCAGTTCGGCGCCATGCTGGGGGTGGCGGTGCTGGGCGCGGTCGTCTCGACGGGCCTGCACGGCGCGCCGATGGCGGAGGGGTTCGTGGCCGCGAGTCATGCGGCCTGGTGGATCGTGGCCGGCTGCGGTGCGGCGGTGGTGGTGATCGGTACGCTCACCACCGGGCCGCGGGTGAGGGAGCGGCAACTCGAACCGGAGCTGGCCGATGCCTGACACCGAAGCCGCGGCGCGGGCCTGGCGCGCGCTGCGGGCGCTCGTGCTGGATCAGTACGACCGCCGCAAGGAGGTCTGCGAGGCGCTCGGCATGAGCTTCGTGCGGGTCAAGGCCTTGCGCCGGATCGCCGGCGGCGCGGTCACGCTGCGCGAGCTGGCGGCGGACCTGCACACCGACGCGCCCTACACGACGCTGGTCGTCGACGATCTCGAGCGGCGGGGGCTGGTCCGGCGTGCGCCGCACCCGACCGACCGCCGGGCCAAGCTCGTCACCGTGACGGAGGCTGGGCAGGCGGCGGCGGCTCGCGCGGAGGGCTTGCTCAACGAGCCGCCACCGCCCCTGCTGGCACTCGACGCGGGGGACCTGGCGCAGCTGAACGACATCATCGATCGGCTGCGCCGCTGAGCGACGGCGCCAGAGCGCGGGCGCACAGTTCGCGCGCCCACTGAATCCGGTCCAGGGCGACGTCCGGACGGTCACCGAACACCTCGGCCGCACGGGCGTAGCACTCGTCAGGTCCGAGCTGCTCGAGCGTGCGGTCGACGGTCTCGCGAACCGCCTTGTCGTCGAGGTCGGAGGTCTTGGGGGCTTCGGAGACGAACAGTGCCATGCACAGCACCGGGTCGACCGGGCGAGTCGTCATGGTGGATCACCTGTTCAGACGGGGTGTGGATTACCTGTACCCACACTCGCTCGCCGCGTGATCCGGGACACCGACGCCAGCCGGATTCCCCGGCTGCGGGTTTCCGTACCCGCCGATACCGGCTGGCCTCCATAGCCGACTCACCCGCCATCACCCTCCTCGGAGGCTGTGACCAGCGGGACGGTGATGCTCAGGGTGGTACCGCTGCCCGGCCGGCTGGCGATGTGCAGGCTGCCGCCGATCGCGGCGACCCGGTCGGTCAGCCCGACGAGGCCGGTACCGGTGTCCGGGTCGGCCCCGCCGACGCCGTCGTCCTCGATGGCCAGCTCCAGCCGGCCGCGGACGACGGCCGCGCGCACGTTGATGAGGGTCGCCCGCGCGTGCCGGATCGCGTTCGTCAGCGCCTCGGCGACCACGTAGTACACGCCGACCTCGATCTTGGTGTCCAGCCGGTCCGGCAGCGCCAGCTGCACCTCCACCGGCACGGGCGAGCGCCGGCCGAGCGACTTGATCGCCGGTGCCAGACCTCCCTCGGACAGGATCGACGGGTGGATGCCGCGGGCCAGCTCGCGCAGCTCGTCGATCGCCTCGGACAGGTCGTCGCCGATCGTGTGCACGCGGTCCTGCAGGCCGTCGCTCACCTGGGTCTCGGTCGCGCGCAGCGCGAGCAGCAGCGCGATGAGCCGCTGCTGGGTGCCGTCGTGCAGGTCGCGCTCGATCCGGCGGCGGCTCTCGTCGGTCGCGGCGACCACGCGGGCCCGCGACGCGGTGAGGTCGGCGCGCGCCTGCGAGTTGGCGATCGCGCTGGCCACCAGGTCGGTGAACTCCGCCGCGCGCACCGCGTCCTGATGCTCGAGCGCGTGGTCGGAGGTCGACAGCGCCTTCAGCGCGCCCCACGTGCGGTCGGCGACGATGATCGGCGCGCCGATCGCCGACCGGATCGAGGTGTCGCCGAACTCCCGGGCGAGGAAGTCGGCGCTCTGGTCGCCCTCCAGGCGGACCGGCCGGCCGGAGAGCATCACCTGCCCGGCGATCCCGTGGCCCTGGAGCTCGACCCGGCCGAGGGGGATCCGGTGTGCGGGGTCGAAGCTCCAGCTCGCCACGACCGTGCCGACGTTCTCCTCCGCCTCGAACCGCACCAGTACCGCGGCGTCCGCACCGAACAGCTTTCCGGCCTCCTCGGTGACCGTGGCGAACACCTCGCCGGCCGGCCGCCCGCGGGCCGCCACGGTTGCCACCCGGCGCAGTGCCGCCTGCTCGGCCGCGACTGTGCCGAGCGTCTCGCGGCTGCGTTCCAGCGCGCTCACCATCGAGTTGAACGTCCGCTGCATCTTGCCGATCTCGACCGGCCCGTCGATGTCGATCCGCACGGTCATGTCGCCGCCGGCCACCTTGTCGGCCGCCGTCACCAGCCGGTGCAGCGGACGCACGACCATGACCGCGAGTGAGCGGGTCAGGACGGCCACCGCCAGCAGCGACGTCGCGAGCCCGGCGATGCCGGCGATCAAGGCCCGCTGGCCGGCGCGGTTCGCTTCGGCGCGCATGCCGTCGACGATCTTCCGCTGCGCCACGGTGAACTCGTCGAACTCCTCGCGCAGTGCGGCCACACTCTTCTGGCCGTTGGTGATGGATTGCGGGTCGATGTTCGTCGGGTCGGCGCCGTCGTCGGTGATGGCGGGGTCGGCGTACGTGTCGAGGTACGCGGTGACGTCGCTGTTGAGCGTGGCGACCCGTGCGGCCTGCGCCGGATCGCCCGCGACGGAGGAGGCGAGCTCCTGCTGGCGCAGCGGGATCTGCTGCTGCGCGCGGATCCAGGGCTGCAGCAGCGCGCGGTCGTGCGTGAGGGCGTAGCCGCGCCGGCCCGCCTCCACGTCGAGCACGAGGCGCTCGAGTGTGTTCGCGGCGGACACGGCTCGCTCGGCGCGGGTGACGACGAGGACGGAACTGCGCAGCTGGTACACCGAGAAGAGGATCGTGGCGAACGCGGTGCTGATCAGCAGGGTGAAGAGCACGCATGTCACCCCGAGCCGGACGGTCAACCCTCCGCGCATAGGGGGTGTCTACCCAGCAATGCGGGGATATGTTGGATTTGATGGCATTCGAAGGTAGTGCGGCGCTCCAGCTCCGGGTGGTGATCGCCGACGACGACGTCCTGCTGAGGGAAGGGCTGGCCAGCCTGCTGGACCGGCACGGCTTCAGCGTGGTCGGGCTCGCTGATGACGGCAACCACCTGCTCGAGCTGGTCGAGAAGACCTCGCCCGACCTGGCGATCGTCGACATCCGTATGCCGCCGACCCACACCACCGAGGGCTTGGCGGCGTCCCGCGAGATCCGGCTGCGGTTCCCGAGCGTCGCGCTGCTGGTCCTCTCGGCGTTCGTGGAAGTGGAGCACGCCATCGAGCTGCTCGCCAGTGGCGAGCGCATCGGCTACCTGCTCAAGACGCGGGTCACCGACGTCGAGGAGTTCCTGGAGACGCTGCACCGCGTGCACGACGGTGGCACGGTGGTGGACCCGGCCGTGGTGCAGGAGCTCGTCGCCGCGCACCGCCGGCGCGACCCGCTCGACGTGCTGAGCCCGCGCGAGCGGGAGGTGCTGGCGCTGATGGCGGAGGGCCGCTCGAACGCGGGTGTGGCCAAGGAGCTGTGGGTCACCGAGGGCACCGTGGAGAAGCACGTGCGCTCGATCCTGACCAAGCTCGACCTGCCGGAGACCGACGACAACCACCGGCGGGTGCTCGCGGTCCTCACGTTCCTCGAGGCCGCTTCAACATCGATGTGATCGTGCAGGCCGACAGCTGGTTCTTCGGCACGTAGCCGATCGCACCGCTGGGGCCCACGAGGTCCTCGATGTCGTCCGGTGCCAGGCTGGAGACCATGATCACCGGGCGCGGTGCCAGCTTGGCGGCGAGATCGAAGCCGCTCTCGGCGCCGAGGCCGACATCCACCAGTACCACATCTGGATCATGTTCGTCGATCACCCGCATCGCCTGCCGGCTGTCCGCCGCGTCCGCAACCACCGTCAGGCCCTGCGTGGTCAGGAGGCGACGCGCGCTGGCCCGGAAGCGCTCGGAGTCGTCGACGATGACGCAGCGGACCGCCATGCCTCAACCCTGCCAAGTCGAAGGGTGGTCTGACGTTGCAGCTAACGGGAAAGGCCACCCGTGGCGGCGGGTGGCCTTCCCAGCTCCTGCGTTCTCTCAAGCTAGAAGTTGCCGGCCGAGTTGCACTTGTACCCCTGGTCCAGGCAGTCCCGGACCCGCTGGGCGAGCGCCTCGGGCTCCCACGCGTTCCAGAAGTCCGCGTGCATCGAGTAGCCGGTGCCGGAGGCGAGCGAGATGCCCTCCGTGTTCGTGTTCAGCGGGTACGCGATCACGAACGACACCGACGGGATCGGCACCGGGTGCGACTTCGGGCAGGCGCCCGTGTGGTCGCCCCAGGCCATGTGCGCCTTGTGGTCCGGGCTGTCCAGGTGCACGCCGTCCCAGCAGTCCGGGAAGGTGATCTGCCGGACGAGCTCGGCGGTCTTGGCGCAGACCGGGTACTCGCCGTTGGCCGTGCGGCCGACCGCGCCGCCGATGCCCGCGCACCAGAAGTGGTTGCCCTGCTTGTCCGGGGTGTCGGTCTGCACCTTGGCGTCACCCGTGATCATGCGCAGGCCGAGCGGGAACGGCTGCGTCTTGCTCGGGTCCTTCAGGCGGGAGCCGTAGTAGACGGTCACCGCCTTCGGGTCGACGACGGTGCCGTTCTGGTACAGCGTGGGCACCCAGTACGCCGAGTGGTCCTCCTTCGGGTTGCAGCTGGTCGCCGCGCCGAACAGCGACTCCGTCGTGGACGCCGCGTTCGTCGTCTTGTTGCCGAAGAAGGTGTGGTTGTGCGACGCGCCGGCCAGGCCGGGGAAGACGATCGGGTCGTCGCTGCCGTGGTGGCTGATCGTGCACTGGGCGTTGAACTCCGGCACCTTCACCGGGTTGTTCGTGATCGGGCGCGGCTTGCGCGCGAAGAACGCCGCGGTGTCGGCGGCCTGCTTGGCCGGGTCGACGGTCGGCCACCCGGTGTTCGACGGCGGCGGCGCGGTCGTGGTCGTGGCCGTCGGTGCGGCGCTCGGCTTGGCGGAGGCCGTCGGCGAGCCGGGCACCGTCGCCGTCGGCGTGCGCTTGAACTGCAGCCAGTTGACGTTGATGAAGTCGTTCGCCTGGCTGCTCTTGAGCAGCAGGAAGACGGTCTGTTTGCCGGTCAGCTGGGTGCTGCCGACCGCGGTCTTGGTGACCCAGGTCTGCCAGCTGCCGGTGTAGCCGACGGCGTAGCTGGCCAGCAGCTCGCCGGTCTGCGAGCCGGCGCGCAGCTCGATCGTGCCGCCCGCGCGGCTGGCCGCGGCGACGCGCACGTTGGCGGTGAGAGAGCCGGACGTGCCGAGATCGATGCCGTCGTACCGCATCCAGTCGCCGTTGGCGAGCCAGCCGACGTTCTTGCCGCCGCCGGTGTCGCCGGTGTTCTCGGTGCGGGCGCCGTTCTGCGCGCTCCAGGCCTCGGCCTGGATCACGCCGGCGGTGTCGGCCTGCTCCGCTCCGGCGGTCGTGCTGATGACGACGGTGGTCGCGACGGCGCCCGCGACGGGCACGGTGAGCAGCGCCAGTAAGGCACGACGCCGGCCGGACCAGCGGCGGCGCGGCGGGGTCTGATCAAACATGGAGACGCCCTCCAGAAGGCATTCCGGTTGGTGGCGTGGCCGACCGTACGCACCTGGAGAGCGCTCTCTCAAGCGTTCCGGGGAGATCTAAGTGGAACGTAAAGGTGGTCTAAAGGAGGGTCACCACACGCAGTGCCCGCGTCACCGTGGCGGCCATCTCGTCGCGCGCCGGGCGCAGGTACTTGCGCGGATCGACCGAGGTCTGCGTCGCGAGCTCCCGCCGGACCGCACTGGTGAACGCGATGTTCAGCGCCGTGCCGATATTGATCTTCACGATCCCTTTGGTGACCGCCGTGCGCAGTTCGTCGTCGCTCACCCCGGACGAGCCGTGCAGCACGAGCGGCACCGGCGTCGCGTCGCGCAGTTCGGCGATGAGCGAATGGTCAAGCCGCGCGTCGCGGGTCGTCATCGCGTGCGAGGAGCCGACGGCGACGGCGAGTGCGTCGACGCCGGTCGCGGCGACGTACGCCGCCGCCTCGCCGGGGTCGGTCCGCACCCCCGGCGCGTGCGCGCCGTCCTTGCCGCCGACCTCGCCCAGCTCGCTCTCGACCCAGAGCCCCTGCGCGTGCCCGCGCTGCACCGCCGCGGCGGTCGCGGCGACGTTGGCGGCATAGCCGAGCTTCGACGCGTCGTACATCGCCGAGCCGAACCCGTTGGCCGCCGCCTGGTCGAACAGCTCGTCGCTCTCGACGTGGTCGAGGTGCAGCCCCACCCTGATCGACGCCAGTTCGGCGACGCAGCGGGCGGCGGCGGCGATCGGCGCGAGGCGCCCGTCGTGGAACCGCACGGCGTTCTCGCTGATCTGGAGGATGACCGCGCACCCGGCGGCCTCGGCGCCGCTCACGATGGCCTCGGCATGCTCGACGGTGATGACGTTGAAGGCACCGACGCCGACACCCCGGCGCTGCGCGTCGGCGACGATCTCACCGGTGGGGCTGAACATCTGCTTGCACTCCTTGCATGGTTCTGCGGAAGGTTTGGTACTGCGTGAGGTCGATCTCGCCCGCCACCGGCGCAACGACAGCGGCCGCGGCGAGCGCGGCGGCATCGGCAAGGACGGCGGCCCAGGTGGTCCCACCGTGGCCGTTACCGAGGCTTGCGATCGCGGCGTTGTCGGGGTCGTTGCTGCCTTCGCTTGCGTCGCCCGCGGCGACGCCGGCGTTGTTGCTGCCTTCCCTTCCGTCGCCTACGGCGACGCCGGCGTTGTCGGGGTCGTTGCCTCCCCCTCTGCCGACACCTGGGCCGACGCCGGCGCGGAGGCCGCGGGCGAGGGCGGCTACGCAGGCGTCCCCGGCGCCGGTGGGGTTGCCGATGACGACGGCGGGCGGCGGCACTCGCCAGACACCGTCGGCGGTGTGCGCGTGCAGGCCGCGGCGGCCGAGCGAAACGACAACGGCGCGCACTCCGGCGGCGATGGCGTCGGTCGGGTGCTGCCCGAGTGCGGCAAGTTCGTGTTCGTTCGGCTTCACGATGTCCGGCGCGGCCCCGACACCGTGGCGTAGCGGCTCGCCGCTGGTGTCGAGCACCGTCGGCACACCCCGCGCGCGGGCCGCGCGCACCAGGACGGCGTACGCGTCGTGCGGGACACCCTGTGGCAGCGACCCGCTCAGTACCACCGCGTCCGCCGCCGGCAGGAGCGTCGCGAAGTGGTCGAGGAACGCGGCCCACTCCGCCCCGGTGACCGTGGGCCCGGGCTCCCACAGCCCGGTCGCGTCGGTGGCGTCGACGATCGTCACCGTGCGGCGGCTGTCGCCGGCGATCGGCACGAACGCGGCGGGGAAGCGAACGAGCGCCTCGATGTGCGCGCCGGTCGGCCCGCCGAGCAGGCCCGTCGCCAGCACCGGCTCGCCGAGCGCGTGCAGCACGCTCGCGACGTTGAGCCCCTTGCCACCGGGACGCTCGGCGACCGTCCGCACCCGGTTGGTGGCCTGCGGAACGAGCGCGTCGACGGTGTACGTGAGGTCGAGCGCGGGATTCAGTGTCACGGTGACGATCACTGCCGGATGCTCGTTTCTGCGCGAATCGCGCTCTTACGAATGCAAAGCGACTGCTTATACTGTCCAAACGAGCACTGCTGCTGCATCAGCCTTGATGTATCAAGCCTGATGCATCGGAACTGATGCATCGGGCTCGCTGTATCGGCTGGGCTGCATCGACAGTGATGCATCAGCGCCGATGCATCGGTTTGGCTGCATTGGATGTGATGCATCAGATCTGATGCATCAAAAGTGATGTGGTGGAGGCGAGTCGTGCGGTTCGACGTGCTGGTGGTCGGTGACGCCAACCCGGATCTGGTGCTGCGGGGCGACGTACGGCCGCGGTTCGGGCAGGAGGAGCAGCTGCTGTCGGCCGCCGACCTGGTGCTCGGCGGTTCGGCCGCGATCACGGCGGCGGGGTGTGCGCGGCTCGGGTTGCGTACCGCGCTGCTCACCGTCACCGGGCCCGACATCTTCGGCGCGTTCGTGCGCGAACGGCTGGCCGAGCGGGGCGTCGAGGTGCTCCAGCCCGCGCCGACCGACACGCCGACGGGGCTGAGCGTGATCCTGTCCGCGCCGGACGACCGGTCGATCCTGACGCTGCCCGGCACGATCCCCGCGCTGCGGCCGGACGACGTGACCGACGAACTGCTCGCCTCTGCGCGGCACGTGCACGCGGCGTCGGTGTTCCTGCAGCCGGAGCTGCTGGCGGGGCTGGGCGGTGTGTTCGCGCGGGCGCGGGCGCGGGGGCGTACGACGTCGCTGGATACGAACTGGGACCCCGACGGGCGCTGGGACCGGGTGGTGCCGGTGCTCGCCCACACGGACGTCTTCCTGCCGAACACCGCCGAACTGCTCGCGGTCGCGGGCGGTCTCCTGCCGGGCCTGGAGCCGCTCGCGGGGGCCGGCGACGACACGGCCGAGCGGGCGGCGGCGCGGCTGGAGGCGAGCGGCGACACGGTCGGGCAGGCCGCAGAGCGGCTGGTGTCCGGTGGCGACACGGTCGAGCGGGCGGCGGCGCGGCTGGTGGCCGGCGGCACGACGGTGGTGCTCAAGGACGGCGCCCGCGGTGGCCGCGCCTGGTGGCCGGGCGGCGAGTGCGCGGCGCCCGGGCTTCCGGTCGACGTGGTCGACACGACCGGCGCGGGGGACAGCTTCAACGCGGGCTTCCTGGCCGCCCGCCTCCGCGGCCCCGCGGGCGTGGGGGCCGCAGAAGCCGCCGCCCAGATCGCCGCGGGTGGGACCGACCTTCCGACCGCCGTCGCCTGGGCGGCGGCGGCCGGGTCGTTGAGCACTCGGGCGGCCGGGGGTACGGCCGCCCAAGCCACTGTCGAGGAGATCATCCTTTCAGTCCGCTGAACGTCATCGTCGCGATGAAGCGTTTCTGGGCGACCAGGAACGCGACGATCAGCGGTACCGTCGCGACCACGTTGCCGGCCATCAACTGGGACCACTCGGTGCGCCGCATGCCCTGGAACGTCGCCAGGCCCACCTGCAGCGTGAACCGGCGGTCGTCGCTGATCGCCACCAGGGGCCACAGCAGGTCGTTCCAGCTGGACAGCAGCGTGAAGACGGCCAGGGTGGCCAACGCCGGGCGGGCCAGCGGGAGCACGATGCTCACGAACGTGCGCCAGACGCTCGCGCCGTCGATGCGGGCCGCCTCCTCCAGTTCGCCAGGGAGCGACAGGAAGAACTGGCGCATCAGGAAGATGCCGAACGCGGAGGCGAGCCACGGTACGAACGCCGCGGCCAGCGTGTCGACGATGCCCAGCCGGGCGAACATGAGGTACGTGGGAATCATGAGCAGCTGGATCGGGATCATCACCGTCGCCAGCACGGCCACGAACGCCACGCCCCGGCCGGCGAAGCGCAGGCGGGCGAAGCCGTAACCGGCCGCCGAGCACAGGATCAGGTGGGACGCGACCGAGATCGCCGAGACCAGGACCGTGTTGCCGAACCACAGCAGGATGTGCGACTCGGTGAACAGCGCGCGGTAGCCGTCGAGGTGCAGACCGCTCGGGATGAACTTCGGCGGGAAACGATTGATCTCGCGCGCGGTCATGAACGACGTGAGCACCATCTGCACGAGCGGCAGCACGAAGAGCAGCGCCAGCGGCATGAGCAGCAGGTGCCACGGGCTGAACGGCAGGAACCGGCGGCGCATCAGAACGCCTCCTCTCCGCTGCGGCGGGAGCGCCAGATGACCAGCGCGGTGAGCAGCAGGGTCACGGCGAACAGCAGGTACGCCACCGCCGCGCCGTAGCCCAGCCGCCGGGTCTGGAAGGCGAGCTCGTAGACGTAGTAGACGATCGTCTGGGTGCTGTTCATCGGCCCGCCGCGGGTCGTCGTGTAGATCAGGTCGAACAGCTGCAGGGCCGTGATGGTCTGCCAGACCGCGGTGAACAGGGTGACCGGTCGCAGCTGGGGCAGCGTCACGCTGCGGAAGATCCGCCAGCGGCTCGCGCCGTCGACCGTGGCCGCCTCGATCAGCTCGCGCGGCACGTCCTGCAGCGCCGCGAGGTACACGACCGACGTGAATCCCACCTCACCCCACAGGGCGATGACACAGACCACGATCATGGCCTGGGCCGGGTCCTCCAGGAACTGCTGGGGCGGCAGGCCGACCCGGCGCAGCACCTCGTTCACGCCGCCGAACTGCGGGTTGAACACGTAGCCGGCGAGGATCCCGGTGGACGCCGCGGACGCCACGTAGGGCACGAAGATGCACGTCCGGTAGAAGCCGATGAGCCGGATCTTCTGGTTCAGGGCGATCGCGATGACCATGCCGGCCGCGATCGACGACGGAACGAACAGTGCGGTGAGCAGCAGTGTGTGCTGCGCCGCCGCTATGAGGTCGGGATCCTGTGCGAGTCGCTCATAGTTGCGCCAGCCGATGTTCTCGGGCTCGGCGATGCCGTTCCATTTCGTGCGCGAGATGAAGAACGCCCACACCGCGGGGAACAGCGACAGCCCGACCACGATGAGCGTGGCCGGCCCGGCGAACGCCCACCCGGTCAGGGTCCCGCGGAGCCCCGGCCCCCGCCGGCGCCCGGTCAGCCCGGCGCCGGCGGGGACCGCGAACGTCAGGGTCACGAGTCCTCCAGCACGCCGGCCGACTTCTTGGCCGCCTCGTCCAGCGCCTCCTTCGGCTTCGCGGCACCCTGCAGGACCTTCGCGATGGCGTCACCGACGTTGCGGGACATCTCCTCGTAGCCGGCCACGGTCGGGCGGGCCTGCCGCGCGTTGGCCAGGTTGTCGAAGAACTTCTGGCCGCCCGGGTACTCCTTGACGTAGGCGGCGAACTCGGGCGTGCCCTGCTCGGTGCTGCGCAGCGGGAGGTTGCCGATCGCGAGGTTCCACTTCGCGTCGGTCTCCTTGCTCGTCAGCCACTTGATGAAGTCGCGCGAGGCGCCGGCCCGGTTGGCGTCCTTGTGGTCGAACAGCACCCACAGGTCGGGGCCGGAGACAGTCTGGTGGTCGCCGTTGAAGCCGGGCAGCTGGGTCACGCCGTACTCGAGGCCGGCCTCCTGCAGCTCCAGCAGCGCCCACGGGCCGGACATGACCATGCCGACGTGGCCGTCGTTGAACAGCGGGAGGTACTTCTCGTCGGTCTGGTCGAGGTACATCGACTTGTCGTCGACCGCCATCGCCCGCAGCAGCTCCAGCGCCTCGACGCCCGCGTCGGAGTTGAAGGCCGGCTTCTTGCCGTCGAGGATCTTGCCGCCCTTCTGCCACAGCAGCGGCCAGAGGTGCCAGGTGGTGTCCTCGCTGCCGGACACCGAGTACGCGGTGCCGTAGATGTTCTGCGCCGGGTTCGTCAGCTTCTTGGCCGCCGCGCGGAAGTCGTCCCACGACCACTGGTCGGTCGGGTACGCCACGCCGGCCGCGTCGAACAGCGACTTGTTGTAGATGAGCGCGAGGTTGTCGACCAGCGCCGGGACGCCGATCACCTTGCCGTCGTAGGTGGCCGTGGCCCGGGCCGCCTCCGGGATCTCGTTCCAGCCGAACGACGGGTCCGAGACGTACGTCGCCAGGTTCTGGGTCTTGCCGCTGGTGGCGAGCTCGCCGGCCCAGCTGCCGTAGGCGTAGGAGATGTCGGGGTAGCTGCCGCCGGTGAACCCGGCGGAAAGCTTGGTGAGCAGGTCGTCGGTGGTGGAGGCGCCGGTCGAGGTCTTGATCGTGACGTTGGGATGGGCCTTCGTGTACTCGGCGGCGAGCTCCTCGGCGACCTTCTCGGCGTCCTCGGTCTGACCCGTCCACCAGGTGATCTCCACCTTGGCGGACGGGTCGTAGCCCGCGGCCGCGTCCTTTCCGTCGTCGTTGCTGCCGCCGCCGCTGCACGCGCCGAGCAACAGGGTCAGGCCGGCAACACCGGCAAGGATCCGTCGATGCATCGCTACACCTCTTTGTCAGCTGGGGGAACTGGACGTCAGGCGAGGACTACGGAGCGGGTGAGGAGGCGGGGAGTGTCGGGGTCGAGCCCGCGGTGCGCGGCCAGGGCGGTGGCGAAGCGCTGGGCGAGGACGAGCTGGGCGAGCGGGTCGAGGCTGTCCCGGTACGGCAGGGCCCCCGCTCCCCGGACGGTGTCGTCGAGCGACTCGGGCGTCGCCCCGAACGACCAGACCAGGCTCCGCGCACCGGCGACCGCGACCGGACCGTGCCGGTAGTCCATCGCCGGGTACGACTCCGACCAGGCCTGCGCCGCCTCACGCACCTTCAGCGCCGCCTCGTGCGCGAGCCCGACGGTCCACCCGGTACCCAGGAACACCAGGTGGTCGATCGCGGCCGGGTCGGCCGGCAGCGGCGCGTCCAGCGCGGCCCGGCCGTCGGCGACGAGATGGCCGAGGTCCTGGCCGAGCTCCGAAGCGAGCGCGGCCCGGAACATCGCCAGCAGCGTCGTCGGGAAGCGGGTCTGCACGACGCTGCGCTCGTCGGCGAAGTCGAGCAGCACCCGCGTGTCGGCGAGGTCGTCCACCGGCTCGCCGGTCACCGCGGTCACCGCCACCCGGTGCGTGCCGGCCGGCAGCTTCCGCAGCGCGTCGAGCACCTCGGTCGATGTGCCGGAGCGGGTGATCGCGATGACCCGGTCGTAGCGGCGGCGCGGCACGTACTCCGAGGCGCAGACGGCGTCGGTCTCGCCGAGCCCGGCCGCCTCACGCAGCTCGGCCAGGCTCTGCGCCATGAACCAGGAGGTGCCGCAGCCCAGCACGAGCGTCCGCTCGCCGGCGGCGCCGAGGGCCGCGCGGGCCTCGTCGGCCATCGCGACGCCTCGCTGCCACACCTCGGGCTGGCTGGCGATTTCGCGTGCAGTGTCGTTCATGAACGGACGTTATGCTCGTTCGTGTTCGTTTCACAACCCGCGACGCTCAAGTGAACATTCTGTGTTGCGCGCTTACGCCCGCAGCGCCTCCGGCAGCAACGAACCGTGCGCGGCGGTCAGCTCGTCGCACAGGTCCCAGATCTGCTCGACGGTGAGCGTGGCCGCGGTGTTCGGGTCGACCATCGCCGCCTGCCGGACCAGCCGCGGGTCGCCGTCGAGCGCCGCGCGCACCGTGAGCTCGCCGACGCTCACGAAGCCGCGGTTCACGGCCGCGCACTGCGGCGGCAGGTCGCCGACCGCCTCCGGCCGCACGCCCAGGCGGTCGACCACGCACGGCACCTCGACCGCGAAGCCGGCCGGCAGGTTGGTGATCAGGCCGCGGTTGGCCACGTTGGCGTGGATGCGGCGCAGCGTGCCGGTCTCCATGCTGTGGATGACCTGCGGCGCGTACTCCGTGGCGTCGCGGTGCAGGTCGAGCGGCTCCCCGGCGAGCACCGCGGCCCGGGTGGCCGCGTACTCGGCCAGGTTGCCCTCGCTGATCCGCACGTAGTCGCCCACGGGGATGCGCAGCCGCTCGATCTCGCTGTCGTGGTGGAGGTACCACGGCACGTACTCCGACGAGTGCTCGCTGGTCTCGGTCGGGAAGTAGCCGAGCCGGCGGTACATGTCCATCCGCACCCGGCGGCGCAGCTGCGGATCGGCCTCGATGGCCGCGTCGAGGCGCGGGTAGAGGCTCTCGCCGTTGTGCTCCCAGCGCAGCAGCCAGGCCTGGTGGTTGACCCCGGCCGCGCGGTAGTCGACCTCGTCGAGCGGCACGCCGAGCAGCTCGCACAGGTCGTGCACGGTCCAGAACACGGAGTGGCACAGGCCGACTGCGTTGAGGTCGGGCGCGACCGCCGCGAGGTACGCGATGTTCATCGCCATCGGGTTGGTGTAGTTGAGCAGCCACGCGTCGGGGCAGACCGCCCGCATGTCGGCGGCGATCCCGGCCAGCACGGGGAACGTCCGCAGCGCGCGGAAGATCCCGCCCACGCCGATGGTGTCGCCGATCGTCTGGCGCAGCCCGTACCGCGCCGGGATCTCGAAGTCGCGGACCGTCGCGGCGTGCATGCCGACCTGGATGGCGTTGATGACGTAGGTGGCGCCGTCGAGGGCGGCCCGCCGGTCGAGGCTCGCGGTGATCTTCGGGGCCGCGCCGAGCTGCTCGGCCGTGCGCCGGGCGATCGCCTCGGCGGTCTCCAGCCGTTCCGGGTCGATGTCGTGCAGGGCGAGCGTCACGCCCCGCAGCTCGTCGAAGGAGAGCAGGTCGGCGAGCAGCTCACGGGTGAACACCACGCTGCCCGCGCCGAGGAACGTGATCACAGTCATGCTCGGATTGTCGAGACGTCGAGCGCGAGTCCGCAAGCTCGCTGGCGTTTTCGCGCTCAAACGAACTATTCTGACTGCTCGTTTGAACACCCACGGGGATTGAGGAGTCCATGCCGCAGAGTTCTCTCCGCCGGGCCGACCGCGTGTCGGTCATCCTGGAGCGCGTCTCGAGGGAGGGCTCGGTCGACGCCGGCGCGCTCGCCGAGGAGTTCCAGGTCTCCCCGGCGACCATCCGCCGCGACCTGCAGATGCTGGAAGACCAGAAGCTGCTCGCCCGCACGCACGGCGGGGCCACGGCGGTCGACGTAGCATACGAGCTTCCGGTGCGGTACCGCGTCGGTCACCGCCGCGAGGAGAAGGCGCTCATCGCCAAGCGCGCGGCCGAGTTGCTGCCGTACGGCCCGCTGACCCTCGGCCTGAGTGGCGGCACCACCACCCACATGCTGGCCAGACTCCTCGCCGAGCGGGTCGACCTCACCGTGGTGACCAACGCACTGAACATCGCCGCGGAGCTCGCGCTTCGCCCACGGCTGAAGCTGATCATGACCGGCGGGGTGTCGCGAACCCAGTCGTACGAGCTGGTCGGCCCGATCGCCGAGCAGGCCCTCGCCGGGCTCAACATGGAGATCGCCGTCGTCGGCGTCGACGGCATCAGCGCGCAGGGCGGCCTCACCACACACGACGAGATCGAGGCGCACACCGATGCGGCGATGATCCACCGGGCGGACAAGGTCATGGTGGTCGCCGACGGCTCGAAGGTGGGCCGCAAATGCCTGGCCCGCATCTGCGGGCTCAACGACGCCAAGGTCCTGCTGGTCACCGACGACAGCGCGAATCCGGCCGAAGTGCTGAACATCCAGCGTGCCGGCACGGACGTCGTGGTGGTGCGCTCGTGAGGCCGCGGCTGATCGTCGTCGGCGCGGGCCAGCGCGGCCTCGGCTACGCAAGGCACGCCGCCCGGTCCGGCGCGGCCGACGTGGTCGCGGTCGCGGAGCCCGACCCCGCGCGCCGGGAGTCGTTCGTCCGCGAGTTCGGCATCGCCCCCGAACTGGCCTTCGACGATTTCACCCGGCTGCGCGACGTCGACCGGGTCGCCGACGCCGCCGTCGTCGCGACCCAGGACCACCTGCACGTCGAGCCGGCGGTCCTGCTCGCCGAGCGGGGCTACCACCTGCTGCTGGAGAAGCCGATCGCGCCGACCGACGCCGACGCGAGCCGGATCGTGGCGGCGATCGAGGCTTCCGGTGTACTGGCGGCGGTGTGCCACGTGCTGCGGTACACCCCCTACACCGACGCCGTGAAAGCGGTGCTCGACGACGGCCGTCTGGGCCGGCTGGTGAGCATCCAGCACCTGGAGCCGGTCGGCTGGTGGCACCAGGCGCACTCGTTCGTGCGCGGCAACTGGCGCTCGACGGCCGAGTCGTCGCCGATGCTGCTCGCGAAGGCGTGTCACGACATCGACTGGCTGCTCTACGTCAGCGGGCAGCCGGTGCGCCGGGTGAGCTCGTTCGGCGGCCTCGCGCACTTCCGGGCCGACCAGCGCCCGGCCGGCGCCGCCGACCGCTGCCTCGACTGCGGGATCGAGCCGAGCTGTCCCTATTCGGCTCCCAGGTTGTACCTCGGGCGCGACCGCACGTCGTGGCCGGTGACCGTGGTGAGCGGCGACCCGAGCGACGACGCGATCCGCGCGGCGCTGCGCACCGGCCCGTACGGCCGCTGCGTCTACGCCTGCGACAACGACGTCGTCGACCACCAGGTGGTGTCGCTGGAGCTGGCCGACGGCGCGACGATCGCGTTCACCATGACAGCGTTCGCCCCGGCCGAGCACCGCAAGACCCGGCTGTTCGGCACCCACGGCTACCTGGAGGGCGACGGCAACCGCCTGCGGGTCGTCGACTTCCGCACCGGCGCCGAGGAGGCGATCGACGTCGCCGGTTCGGCCGCGGCGGGCCACGCCGACGGCGACGACGCGCTGGTGGAGGCGTTCATGGCGGCGGTGGCCACCGGCGACGCGACCCGGCTGCGGTCCGACCCGGCCACCAGCCTGGCCGGCCACCGCGTGGTCTGGGCGGCCGAGGAGGCCCGGCTGACCGGCACCGTCGTCACCATGGGGTTGTGACAGGCGCATAGCGGTGCTACGGTCCCGCTTGTCGAATCAGTTCGAAAGGCGGTGACCGAAGTGGCGGTGACGATCGCCGACGTGGCCAAGCACGCGGGCGTCTCGCGCAGCACGGTGTCGTACGTGCTGAGCGGCAACCGCTCGATCTCCGCCGAGACCATCGCCAAGGTCGAGCGGAGCATCGAGGAGCTGCAGTTCCGCCCGCACGCCGGGGCCCGGTCGATCCGCACCCGGCGCACCGGCGTGATCGCGATGGCGCTGCCGCTCGTGCACGGCCCGCACAACCAGGTGCAGATGCCGTACGTGTGGGCGGCCCTGACCGCGGCCCAGGACGCGGGGCTGAAGCTGCTCATGCTCACCGACGACGACGGCACCACGGCGATCCGCGACGCGGTCGGCACGGCACTCGTCGACGGCGTGATGCTCATGGAGGTGCAGCAGAAGGACCCGCGGGCCAAGCTGCTCCGGTCGCTGAAGTGTCCGGCGGTGCTGGTCGGCACCCCCGACAACCCGCACGGGCTACCGTATGTCGACTTCGACTTCGCCGCGTGCGGCCGGATCTGCGCCGAGCACCTGCTCGAGCAGGGCCACACGCACGTAGGCTTCCTCGGCCAGCCGGCCGACACCTACCAGCGCGGCGTCGCGTACGCCGCCCACGCCCGCGACGGCGCCCTCAATGCCCTGGCCGAGCAGGGCGCACAGGCGACCTGGGCGGCCTGCGAGCCCTCGGCCGGTGGCGTGGTCGGCGCGCTCACCGACCTGCTGGATCGCGACCCGTCGATCACGGGCCTCATCGTGTACAACGAGTGGGCCCTGCCCCTCGTCGTAGACCGCCTCACCGGCATGGGCCGCGGCGACCTGACCGTCATCGCGATCTGCCCCGACGACGCCGTGGACCGGCTGTCCCGGCCGATCACGTCGGTCGCGCTGCCGGTCGAGGAGCTGGCCCGGATCTCGGTCCAGCGGCTGGCCGGCCTGATCAACGGCGAGGCCCAGCCCTCGGTCACCATGCTCGCCCCGGTCCTCAAGGTCCGCTGACCCCGCCCTTGTCCGAACCACCGCACATCTGACGGCCCGATCCCGAGCCGTCCGCACTCCGGCCCACGCACCGCACACCCCACGCCGCACCAGGCCGCGTCGCCGACCTTGGAATCGTGGTCATGTCTTTATAGCGCTATTTCCGACAAATCCGGGACCACAACTCCAAGATCCCGGAGCAAGCACGCCGCCGCCATTGTCCGCCGCCGGAACCCCCAGCCCGGTTCCACCGACCGCCCGCGCGCTCGAACCGCCCGCACCTCAACCAGCCCGCCGCACCTCAACCGGCCCACGGCACCCAGCCGGAGCCGCGCACAACCCGTCCCACCCTCGGCCCGCGCCGCCCACACCCCCGAGCCGCGCGGTCTGGATCCCGACCTCCGCACCCCACCCAAAACCACCCGCGCAGTCCGCCGATTGTCGAATCAGTTCGAAAGGCATTGACATGGTTCACGTGAAACGTCGCGCGCTCGCCGCCGCCCTCACTGCCGCCGCCCTCGCCCTCTCCGCCTGCGGTGACGGGGCGGGCGGTGGCGGCGGTACCGGAGACTCCGACACCCTCACCGAGATCGACTACTACGAGGCCGCACCGCAGAACACCCAGCTGCCCAAGCTCCTCGACGCCTGCGGCGCCGAGGCCGGGGTCAAGGTCCAGCACCAGCAGGTCCCCCGCGCCCAGTTCATGCCCAAGCTGCTCCAGCAGGCGTCGGCCAAGGCGGTACCGGATCTCGCCCTCATCGACAACCCCGACCTGCCGCAGCTGGCCGCCACCGGCGGCCTGGTCCCGCTGACCGGCCTGAGCACCGAGGGCCTGTACCCGTCGATCGTCAACGCCGGGCAGTACCAGGGCCAGACCTACGGCATCGCGCCCGGCGTCAACGGCCTCGCGCTGTACTACAACGAAACCCTCTTCCAGCAGGCCGGCCTCAACCCGCCGAAGACCTGGGACGAGCTGACGGCCGCGGCCAAGCGGCTCACCCAGGGCACCAAGTACGGCATCGCGTTCTCGGCGGTCGGCACCGAGGAGGGCAGCTTCCAGTTCGAGCCGTTCTTCTGGACCGCCGGCGCCAGCCTCAAGCAGCTCGACTCGCCCGAGGCGATCAAGGCGCTGACCCTGTGGAAGGACCTGGTCGACGCCAAGGCCGCGTCCAAGTCGGTCGTCACGTGGACCCAGGCCGACGTCAACGACCAGTTCATGGCCGGCAACGCGGCGATGATGGTCAACGGCCCGTGGCAGCTGCCGACGCTCAACAAGAAGACCGACCTCAAGTTCGGCATCGTCCCGATCCCGATTCCGAACGCGAGCGCCAAGCCGGTGACGCCGCTCGGCGGTGAGGTGTGGACGGTCGGCAAGAGCAACCCGGAGCGCGAGAAGAAGGCCCTCGCCGTGCTCAAGTGCCTGCTCAGCCAGGAGAAGAGCCTGGAGTGGTCGACGAACGCCGGCTACATCCCGAGCAACCAGGCCGCCGCCCAGCAGCTCGCGACGACGAACCCGCAGCTCAAGGCGTTCGTCGAGGAGGTCGCCACGGCGCAGGCGCGCACGGCCGAGCTCGGCACCGCGTATCCGAAGGTGAGCGAGGCCCTGTTCAACGCCATCCAGGCCTGCCTGGCCGGCGGCAAGTCCCCCGAAGAGGCGCTGAAGGCAGCCCAGGCCGCCGCGAAATGAAGCGTCTGATCTTCGTCCTGCCGGTGTGGGTCTACGTGGTCGCGTTCTACGCCTATCCGCTCGTCACGAACGTGCGGATGGGGTTCCTCGACTACACGGTCTCGTCGTTCTACACCGGGGTCGCGCCGTTCGTCGGGCTGCGGAACTACCGCGAGGTGTTCCACAGCCCGGCGTTCGCCGGCACCGTCGCCAACACGCTGCTGTTCACCGCCGGCTCGCTGCTGTTCCAGTTCGGCAGCGGCCTCGCGCTCGCGGTGTTCTTCCAGAAGAAGTTCCCGCTCAATGGTGTACTGCGGGCGCTGCTGCTCGTCCCGTGGCTGCTGCCGCTGGTCGTCTCCGGCACCGCCTGGCGCTGGATCCTGGAGACCGACTCCGGGGTGCTCAACCAGACCCTGCTCCAGCTGCACCTCGTCGACCAGCCCGTGCCCTGGCTGGCCAGCACCGAGTGGTCGCTGATCGCGGTCACGCTGGTGAACATCTGGGTCGGGATCCCGTTCAACACGGTGATCCTGTACGGCGGGCTGCAGTCCATCCCCGGCCACCTCTACGAGGCCGCCGAGCTGGACGGCGCCGGCGCCTGGCAGCGGTTCCGCCGGATCACGCTGCCGCTCCTGCGCCCGGTCACCGCCGTGGTGCTCACGCTCGGCCTGATCTACACGCTGAAGGTCTTCGACGTGATCATGGTGCTCACGCAGGGCGGGCCGGCCGACTCGTCGCAAACGCTCACCACGTACGCGTACGACCTGTCGTTTCAGCAGCTCGCGTTCGGGCACGGCGCGGCGGTGGGCAACGTCCTGATCGTCGTCGCGGTCGTGTTCGCCGCGTTCTATCTGCGCACCGAGCGGCGGTCCGGATGAGAAGAACCGTCGCCGGCGTGACACTGATCGCGATCATGCTCTTCCCGCTGTACTGGATGCTGAACGCCTCGCTGCTGCCCTCGACCGAGCTGGTCCGCGCCACGCCGACCTGGCTGCCGATCCACGGCACCCTCGACGGCTACCGCAACGCCCTGTCGAGCCAGGGCGGGCACCTGTTGACCAGCCTGTACATCGCGCTCGGCACGGTGGCGGTCACCCTGCTCATCGCCGTGCCCGCCGCCTACGGCCTCGCCCAGCTCGACGCGCCGGGCCGGCGGACGCTGCTGTTCGCCCTGCTCGTCGCCCAGATGATCCCGGGCATCGTGATGGCGAACGCGTTCTACGTGGCCGCCAACCGGCTGTACCTGCTCAACTCGCCGCTCGGGCTGATCCTCGCCGACTCCACGCTGTGCGTGCCGTTCGCGGTGCTCATCCTGCACGCGTTCATGCGCACGGTACCGGCGGAGATCCGTGAGGCGGCGGCGCTCGACGGCGCGTCGCACCTGCGCACGCTCGTCGCCGTCATCCTGCCGGTGAGCCGCAACGCGGTCATCACGGCGAGCCTCTTCTCGTTCCTGTTCACCTGGGCCGACTTCCTGTTCGCGGTCACGCTCACGACCCGCGACGAGTTCGCCCCGATCACCGTCGGCATCTACCGGTTCATCGGCGCGCACATGAGCGACTGGAACAGCGTGATGGCCACCGGGGTCATCGCGTCGGTGCCCGTCGCCGTGCTGCTCGTCGTCGCGCAGCGCTACGTCGCCGCCGGCATCACCTCCGGCAGCGTCAAGGACTAGGAGCACAGTTGACCAACCGACTCGTCCACCGGCAGGGCCACCAGATCCTCGTCGTCGAACCCTGGGGCGAGGACAGCGTCCGGGTCCGCGCCGGCCGGCACGCCATCCGCGACGACCTGCCCGGCGCGCTGCTACCACCCACGGCTGTGGACGCGGTCGTGGAGCACACCACGCTGGTCAACGGCCGTCTGACGGTGACCGTCGACGACGGCCTGCTCAGAGCCACCCGCACCGACACGGGCGAGGAGCTGCTGCGTGAGGAACCGGCCCACTTCTGGTGGCCCGGTCCGCGCCACTTCCAGGCCTTCGGCGACGGGACGTACCGGATCGAGCAGCGCTTCGCCGCCCACGACGGCGAGCGGATCCACGGCCTCGGCCAGCACGGGCACGGCCGCTTCGACCAGAAGGGCATGGTGCTGGAGCTCCAGCAGCGCAACGGCGAGGTGACCATCCCGTTCGCGGTCTCCAGCCGCGGCTACGGCCTGCTGTGGAACAGCCCCGCCGTCGGCCGGGTCGAGTTCGCGGTCAACGGCACCCGCTGGGTCGCCGACCGTGCGCGCCAGCTCGACTACTGGCTCACCACGGGCGACGGCCCGGGCGACGTCCTGCGCCACTACGCCCAGGCGACCGGCCCTGCGCCGCGCCTGCCGAGCTGGGCCTCCGGCTTCTGGCAGAGCAAGCTGCGCTACCGCAACCAGGAGGAGCTGCTCGCCGTCGCCGCCGAGCACGCCCGGCGCGGCCTGCCGCTGTCCGTCATCGTCGTCGACTACCTGCACTGGCGCCACCTCGGCGACTGGGACTGGAACCCCGACGACTGGCCGGACCCGCGCGCGATGGCCAAGACCCTGCGGGAGAACGGCGTCGAACTGGCGGTGTCGGTCTGGCCGTCGGTCAGCCCGCTCTCGCCCAACCACGCGCACATGCGCGACGCCGGGATGCTCGTCGCGACCGAGGCCGGCGCGCCGGCTCACGCCGAGTGGCCGGACCTGCCCGGCGACGACGCTGCCGTCGGCGTCGCGTTCTACGACGCCACCGACGCAAGAGCGCGCGACTTCCTGTGGGAGCGCCTGCACGACAACTACTACCGTGCGGGCATCCGCGCGTTCTGGCTCGACGCGTGCGAGCCGGAGATGCGCCCCGGCCATCCGCACAACCTCAGCTATGCGGCCGGACCGGGCAGCGAGGTCGCCAACCTGTACCCCCGCGAGCACGCCCGCGGCGTCTTCGAGCATCTTCGCGCACAGGGCGAGACCGAGGTGCTGTCGCTGGTGCGCTCGGCGTGGGCGGGCTCGCAGCGGTACGGCGCGGCGCTGTGGTCCGGCGACATCCCGGCCACCTTCGACGCGCTGGCCGGCTCGGTGCGGGCCGGGCTCAACGTCGCGCTGAGCGGCCTGCCCTGGTGGACGACCGACATCGGCGGCTTCCACGGCGGCGACCCCGACGACCCGGCGTTCCGCGAGCTGGTCGTGCGCTGGTTCCAGTTCGGCGCGTTCTGCCCGCTGTTCCGGCTGCACGGCCACCGCGAGCCGCGCACCGGACGGGCCGGCGTCGGCGTGGCCGGCGGCCCGAACGAGGTCTGGTCGTTCGGCCCCGACGCCTACGCGGCGATCACCGCGGTCATGCGGCTGCGCGAACGCCTCCGCCCGTACCTGCACGAGCAGCTCGAAACGAGCGAGACGAGCGGTCTGCCGCTCATGCGCCCACTGCTGCTGGAGTTCCCCGGCGACCCGGCCGCCTGGGACGCCGACGACGAGTTCCTGTTCGGCCGCGACCTGCTGGTCGCTCCGGTACTCCACCAGGGCGCCCGATCCCGGACGGTCTACCTGCCGGAAGGCGCGGCCTGGACCCACACCGATTCCGGCACCACGTACGAAGGCGGCACCCGCGTCACCGTCGACGCGCCGCTGGACAAGGTCCCGCTGTTCCTGCGGGACGACGCCCTACTCCCGATCGCAGAACCGGAGGAATGATGCATCGCGCAGCCCCGCCAGGCCGCCTGCTCATGGCCGCACTGCTCGCCGCCGGCGCCCTCGTCGCGCTGGCCCCCACCCCCGCATCCGCCGCCGACACCACGGTGACGGTCAACCTCGCACAGCGGGGCAAGGTCCCGACGAGGGCCGGCGCCGGCTTTCTGTACGGGCTGTCCCAGGACGGCGCCGGCCCCGCCGACAGCCTGCTCCAGCCGCTGCGCCCCACGCTGTTCCGCGGCGGCGGGGCCCGCATCGCCGGCCACGGCTGGATCGGCGACGGCTACGCCGCCGGCAGCGGCTACCAGGTGCGGCTGAACTCGGCGGTCGCCCAGGCCCGCCGGGTGACGGCCGCGCCCTACAACGCCACCTACCACCTGCTCGTCTCCGACGTCTGGGGCGCCGACACCGAGCAGCCGGCGAACACCGTCTACCCGTGCGACAACGGCGACTGCACGAACTGGCGCTCGTTCATCACCCGGCTCGTCACGGACGTGAAGGCTTCGGGCGTTCCCGCGCGGTACGACATCTGGAACGAACCCGACGGCACCGGATTCTGGCCGCGCGGGGTCAACAGCGCGCAGTACTACCAGATGTGGAACACGGCGGTGACCGAGATCCGCCGGCTCGACCCGCAGGCGGTGATCGTCGGGCCGTCGTACTCCGGCTACAACCACGGCTGGCTCGACGCCTGGGTCGCGCGCACGAAGGCCGACGGCATCCTGCCGAACGTGCTGAACTGGCACTTCGGCATCGACCCGGCGGCCGACGCGGCCGACGCGAAGGCCATCCTGACCGCCCGCGGGGTCGCGCAGCTGCCGCTCACCATCGACGAGTATCTCTTCTCGCAGCAGCAGCACCCGGGGTACCTCGCCTGGTTCCTCGACCGGCTGGCGGTCTCCGACGTCTCGGCCGCCGCCCACGCGATCTGGTCGGACTGCTGCGTCGCCGGCACGCTGGACTCGGTGCTGTGGAACGGACAGCCGACCGGCCAGTGGTGGGTGTACCGCGCGTACGCGCAGATGACCGGCAACGTCGTTTCGACCACGAACGGCAACGGCATGGCCGTCGCCGCGACGATCGACCCGGCGGCCGGCCGGGCGGTCGCGCTGCTCGGCAACCAGAACGGGCAGACGGGCACCACGACCGTCGCGTTCACCGGCGTGACCGACTTCGTCAGCAACGGCCGGGTCCGGGTGACCGTGCAGCGCATCCCGAACCAGTCGCCGCTGCCCGGCCCGATCGTCGTGTCCAGCGCCGACCTGCCGGTGACGAACGGCGCGCTCAACGTGCCGGTCACCGTCCAGTCCGGCACCGACGCCTACACGGTCACGCTCGGCGCCCCGCTCGACGCCGGCGAGCAGGGCGGCCCGCTGGTCATCGACGCGAACAGCCCCGACTTCACCTACGGCGCGAACTGGGGCCTGACCACCGGCGTGCCCGACATGTACGCGGGCACCGCGAACTGGAGCTTCGTGAGCGGCGCGACCGCCACCTTCCGGTTCACCGGCACGCAGGTCGCGCTGCGCGCCGTCCGCGACGTCGACCAGGGCCGCATGACGGTCGCCGTCGACGGCGGCACACCGACCACAGTGGACAACTACGCGCCGGCCCGCAACGCGTCCGGCGTGGTGTGGACCAGCCCGGTGCTGCCGAACGGTGCGCACACGCTCACGATCGTCAACACCGGTCAGCGCAACCCGTCCAGCAGCGGCACGAACATCGCCCTCGACCGGGCCGACGTCACCCGCGCGGCCGTCCAGACGGTCGACGGCACGGGACCCGGATTCGCCTACGGCGCCAACTGGGGCCTGACGACCGGCGTCCCCGACATGTACGGCGGCACGGCCAACTGGAGCTTCACCGCGGGCGCCACGGCGACGTTCACGTTCACCGGCACGCGCGTGGCGCTGCACGCGGTGCGCGACGTCGACCAGCAGATCATGGCCCTGTCGGTGGACGGCGGCGCCGAGGTCCTGGTCGACAACTACGCCGCGAGCCGCAACGCGTCGGGCGTGGTGTGGACCAGCCCGGCGCTGGCGGGTGCACAGCACACACTGCGCATCCGGGTCACCGGCACCAAGAACGCCGCCGGCTCCGGCTGGAACGTGGCGATCGACAGCGCCGACGTCACCCCGTAAACCCCTACGGCCGGGGACGCCGGGAAGTCGGCGGCCCCCGCGCGGGCCCCGCCAAAACCCACACAGATCGCGCGGAACCCCA
>NZ_JBEXCY010000117.1:0-35604 GCF_040605515.1 Dactylosporangium sp. NPDC005572
CGTCGGCGATGAGCACCCGCAACGCACTCCGGATGAGCGGCTGATCGTCGACGAGTGCCCGCTTCGGCCCCGCCGCTGCGCTACCGGCACCGCCAGGCCGCCGGCCGTGCCGCGCCGCTCAGCTCCGCGATCTTGGAGTTGCGGTCCCAGCTTTATATCGATATTTCGGACATATTTGGGACCACACCTCCAAGATCGCGCGAGACAGGCGGGCCGCGGAGTGGTGGGCGAGAGAGCGGAGCACGCGGAGCCGTGGTTGCTGCGGTCAGCGATCGAGCGGGGCGCTGCGGGGGTGCAGGGCGGGGCGCCGCAGCAGGGTTCGCGGTCGAGTAGGGCGCTGCGGGGTGAAGTGCGGAGAGGAGGGGCGCCACGGCGGTGGGTGAGGTGGGCGTGAGAGGGTTGTGGGCGGTGACATCGGAGGGGAGACGGACGTGCACGTCATCGCGGTGCTCGGGGCCGGCAAGCTCGGCGAGGTGCTCCTGTCCGGACTCCTGCGGGCCGGCTGGGCCGCGGACCGGCTGATCGCCACCGCGCGGCGGCCGGAGCGCGCCCGTGAGCTGGCTGAGCGGTACGGGATCCGGGTCGTCGACAACGAGACCGCGCTCACCGAGGCCGACGTGCTCACCGTCGCGGTCAAGCCGCAGGACGCGGGCGCGCTGCTCGCCGAGATCGGGCCCAAGGTACCGGAGGGCAAGCTCGTCGTCTCCCTCTGCGCGGGCCTGCCGACCACGTTCTTCGCCAAGCACCTGCCGCACGGCACCCCGGTCGTGCGGGTCATGACCAACACGCCCGCGCTCGTCGACGAGGCCATGACGGCGATCTCGGCCGGTTCGCACGCCACCGCCGAGCACCTCGCGCAGACCGAGGAGATGTTCCGCCCGCTCGGCCGCACGATCCGCGTCCCCGAGTCGCAGCAGGACGCGGTCACCGCGCTGTCCGGGTCCGGGCCGGCCTACTTCTACTTCCTCGTCGAGGCGATGACCGACGCCGGCATCCTGCTCGGCCTGCCCCGCCAGGTCGCCCACGACCTCATCGTGCAGTCGGCGATCGGCTCCGCGGTCATGCTGCGCGAGTCGGGCGAGCACCCGGTGAAGCTGCGCGAGGCGGTGACCTCGCCGGCCGGCACGACGATCAACGCGATCCGCGAGCTGGAGAACCACGGCGTCCGGGCCGCGTTCCTGGCCGCGCTCGAAGCGGCCCGTGACCGTGCGAGGGAGATCGCCCAACAGGGCTAGTATCCGGGGCCGTGGCATTCGTCTGTGCGTGTTGCGGCACCGACCTCGGCGACGTGCCGAGCGTGTGGGCGTTCTCCGCGCCCGACTACTGGGGCGCTCCGGAGGCCGGGAACGAGTCGTTCCTGGAGGAGGAGCTCTGTTGCATCGACGCTCCGGAGCTCGAGGAGCGGCACTTCTTCATCCGCGGCTTGATCGAGATCCCGGTCGACGGGTTCTCCGACCATCTCACCTACAACGTCTGGGTCAGCCTGAGCCCGGCCAACTTCGCGCGGGCCGTCGAGCTCTGGGACGACCCGGAGCGCACCGGCGAGCAGCCGTACTTCGGCTGGCTGTCGAACAACATCCCGGGGTACCCCGACACGCTGCAGCTGAAGACCCGGGTGCATACTCGGGAGCCGGGCCGCCGCCCGTTCGTCGAGCTGGAGCCGACCGACCACCCGCTCGCCGTCGAGCAGCGCGACGGCATCGCGCCGCACCGCCTCGTCGAGGTGGCGAAGGTCTGTGGCGGCTGAGCCGCGTTCATTCAGACATTCACCGCTGTTGTGTAGTCCGCGAGTGATCTACCGTCATCACTACCAGTCACGACATGGATACCGCGCCCGGCCCCTTCCCCCACCCTCTCCCCCCAAGGGTGCCGCCGGGAGCGCGGCGCAAGGCCCGCCGTCGGCCGCAGAGGTGGCCGGCGGCGGCTTTGTGAAGGTGTACGCCTGGCGTGTCCGGAGCCGCGGCCCGACCTCGACGAACGGCTGATGCATGATAGCGGGGTGCGATTCGAAACCAGCCGTGCACTCGACGCCATCGAGCGGCGACTCAGCGTCGACCCGCTGGTCGCGGGCGGCGTCATCGACCTGGTCGAAGCGGCCCGCAGCGTCGACCTCGACGGCGGCCGGCCGGCCGCCCTGCTCCGCCTCGGGCTCTTCGTCGACGCGCTGAGCCGCCAGCTCGGGGACGGCGGCGTCGGTCTCTACGCGGTCGCCGAGCGCGGCGCGATGTCCGACACCGACTTCACCTCCAACGAGCGGATGGTCCTGCGCCGCTGGTCCGACGACGGCCTCATCGAGATGCTGCCGCCCGGCGCCCGGCCGGGTGCCCGCGTGCGGGAGGTCGCCGCGCTCACCGGACTGCCGGTGGTCAGCCGGGCACCGCTGCAGGGGCACCCCGGACCCGTGTACATCACGACCGGCACGACCAGCATGGAGCTGGCGCTCGCACCCACGACGGGGTCGACGCCCCGCCCGCACCCGGTGCTCGGCCGGTACTGGCGGTGCCCGTCCGGCGACTGCCCGATGTTCGGCCGCCCGCCGGCCCCCGGCACCGGCCAGGCACCGCCGGCCCTGCCCAGCGGGGCGCCGATCTGCCCGCGGCACGGCGAGCGACTCATCGACGCCGGTGTCCGCCCGCCGGCGGTACCGATGGTGGTGCGGATCGACGGCACGGTGCGCACCCGGTTCGCGGTCACCGCGGCCCGCCCGGTCATCGTCGGCCGCGCGCCCGAGGAGGGCGTGACGATCGGCAAGTGGCTCGACGACGAGGGTGCCCGCCGGGTCAGCCGCAACCACGTCCGCCTGGAGCTGCGCGACGGCATGGTCCTGGTCACCGACGTCAGCACCAACGGCGCCGCGGTGCTGGCCCGCACGGCCCCCATGATGGCGCCGCGGGAGATCGAGCTCAGCCGTCACGAGCCCAAGGCGATGGGGGAGTGGGACGAGGTCGAGCTGTACCCCGAGGTCACGGTCGGCCGCGCCGACCGCCCGCCGGCCGACGTCGCCAAGGGCGGCGCGCCCAACTCGGTCATGGCCGACGCCCCGACCATGGCGATCCGCCTTCCCCCGAAGTGACATAAATCGACATAAAGTGATGTGACGTAAATCCGTTGCCGCCGATGCGAACGGCGGGCTACCGTTCGCGTCGTGATCGTGACGACCGCCTTTCTGGAGCTCGGCCTGCCGGCCGGCTCGGCGGTCGCGTGGGCGTCTTCAGCGTCAGCCGCGGCGCTAGAGGCCGGCCTCCGAAGCTGACCCTCCTCCCGCAGCTGTCCTGCGGAACCGACGGAGGAGGGTGAGCCGGCCGAGCCGGACGCCCTGCCCAAACAGGAGAAGGCTCGGCCCAGGGTTCTGCACACCAGACCACAAATCCACTGTGGAGTGTCAGATGGCCAAGCAGGCGTACACGCGGACCAAACCGCATCTCAACATCGGCACGATGGGTCACGTCGACCACGGCAAGACGACCCTGACCGCCGCCATCACCAAGGTGCTCGCCGAGCGCTACCCGTCGGTCAACCAGTACACCTCGTTCGAGGGGATCGACCGGGCGCCCGAGGAGCAGCTGCGCGGCATCACCATCAACATCGCCCACGTCGAGTACGAGACGGCCACGCGCCACTACGCGCACGTCGACATGCCCGGCCACGCCGACTACGTGAAGAACATGATCACGGGCGCGGCCCAGGTCGACGGCGCGATCCTGGTGGTCAGCGCGGTCGACGGCGTCATGCCCCAGACGCGCGAGCACGTGCTGCTCGCGCGGCGGATCGGCGTGCCGCACCTCGTCGTGGCGATGAACAAGGCCGACGCCGTCGACGACGGCGAGCTGCTCGACCTCGTGGAGCTCGAGATCCGGGAGCTGCTCAGCGAGTACGGCTTCCCGGGTGACGACGTTCCCGTCGTCCGGGTGTCGGCGCTGCGGGCGCTGGAGGGCGACCCGGCCTGGACGGCGCGGATCGCCGACCTGCTCGACGCCGTGGACACGTACGTGCCGCTGCCGGAGCGGGTGCTGGCCGAGCCGTTCCTGATGCCGATCGAGAACGTGCTCACCATCACCGGCCGGGGCACCGTCGTCACCGGCGCCGTCGAGCGCGGCACGCTCGTGCTCAACACGCCGGTCGAGGTCGTCGGGCTGGGCCCCACCCAGCCGACCGTGGTGACCGGCCTGGAGATGTTCGGCAAGCAGCTCGGCCGGGCCGAGGCGGGCGACAACGCGGCGCTGCTGCTGCGCGGCGTCCGCCGCGGCGAGGTGCAGCGCGGCCAGGTGGTCGCCCTGCCCGGCACGGTCGCGCCGCACCGGCGCTTCCGGGCCCAGGTCTACGCGCTGACCACGAAGGAGGGCGGCCGGCACACACCGTTCTTCGCGAACTACCGGCCGCAGTTCTTCTTCCGCACGACGGACGTGACGGGGTCGGTCGACCTGGGTGGGACGACGATGGTGATGCCGGGTGACACCGTCGACCTCGTCGTCGAGCTCGGCAAGCCGATCGCGATGGACGTCGGGCTCGGCTTCGCGATCCGTGAGGGCAGCCACACGGTCGGCGCCGGCACGGTGACCGAACTGCTCGACTGACGAAGGCGTCATCCTGCCCGCACTGGGCAGGATGACGCCCATGTCGAACACCCTGAGCCGGCCCCCCAACGGTGACGACCACGTGCAGGGGGTGGGCGGCGCGCCGATCGTCCTGGTGGAGTACGGCGACTACGCCGATGAGGCCACGGGCCGCGTGTTCGAGGTCGTCGAGCGGTTGCAGCTCCAGCTCGGTGACCGGTTGCGGTTCGCCTATCGGCACTTCCCGCTGGTCGACGCCCACCCGCGGGCGATGCCGGCGGCGCTGCTGGCCGAGGCGGCCGCCGACGCGGGAGCGTTCTGGAGCATGCACGCGTTGCTGCTGGCCCACCAGGACCGCCTGGAGGACGACGACCTCCAGCGGTACGCGCAGCAGTTCGGCCTGCCGGACACCGGCGGCAACCGGGTGCACTACCAGCGGATCGACCGCGACCTGGCCAGCGGCCGGGCCAGCGGGGTGGACGGGACGCCGGCGTTCTTCCTCAACGGGCTGCGGCAGGACGCCGATACACTCGCGGCAACCCTCGGCAAGGTGAGAAACGGGTGAACCCTTCCGATTGCCCAAATGGGAACGGGTCCACGTCTCTAGGATCTTTGAGAAGAAACACAGCCAATTTTGAGCTGAACGAAGGTTGCTCCTAAGACAGGCAGGGCAACCTGTAGGGGATGCGGAACCGGTACGTAGACCTCCTGCGAGCCGTCGCGATCATCCGGGTGGTCACGTACCACACCCTCGGATTCGCGTGGCTGACCGTCGCGTTCCCGGCGATGGGCCTCATGTTCGCGCTCGGCGGGTCGCTCATGGCCGCCTCGCTCGACCGGTCCGGCATTCGCTCACTCGGCCGGCGGATGCGCCGCATCCTGCCGCCGTTCATGGTTCTGGGCGCGTTCGCCGTGGTGACCATGTCGCTCGTGGGGGGCCTGGAGCGCTCCTGGCGCATCCTGCTGTGGTTCCTGCCGTTCGACGACCCGCCCGCCAACGAGTGGGGCGCGCCGATGTTCGGCCAGATCTGGTACATCCGCTCGTACCTCTGGTTCATCCTGCTCTCGCCCGTGCTGCTGTGGGTGTTCCGCAAGTGGCCGATCCCGTCGCTGCTGGTGCCGTTCACGGTGCTGGTCGTGATGTGGGAGACCGGCCACGGCAGCGGCGGCATCGTGCGGGACTTCTTCATGTACGCGCCCGCCTGGATGCTCGGCTTCGCCCACCACGACGGCACCCTGCAGAAGATCTCCAAGAAGGTGCTCTGGCCGGCGTGCGCCGTCGTGGGCGGCATCGGGCTCGCCATCCTCTACAGCCACCCCGGCCCCCGCGGCTTCGACCTCAACGACCAGCCGGTCGCCGACATGCTGTGGTCGACCGCGTTCCTGCTGGTGCTGCTCAACGCCGCGCCCAGGATGATGTCGCTCGGCGCGGCCGAGCCCGTCACCGAGGCGGTCAACCGCCGCGCGCTGACCATCTACCTGTGGCACGAGGCCGCCATCATCACCGTGCGGGACGTGGCGCTCGTGCTCGGCGTGTCGCTGCTCGGCGCGTGGGGCGGGTTCATCCAGCTGAGCTCGGTGTTCCTGCTGGTCGCGGCGGTGGTGCTGACCATCGGCTGGGTCGAGGACCTGGCCGCCAGGCGCAGGCCGCAGATCATCCCGGCGCCCGCGCGCAGCCGCTCGCGCGTGCTGGAGGAACGGCCCGCACCGGTCGCGGCCTAGAAAGCAAGGCGACACGCCGACACTGGTCTTTGCTGGAGATTGCTGGAACCAGCTACCGTGCCGTTCGTGTCCGAATCGAATTCGGCCGCGATAGAGGCCCTCGAACGGCGGATCGACCGGCTGCGCGGCGAGCTGCGGCGGGCCGCCACGGCCGGCGACCGGACACACGCCCGTGCCCTGCGGGCGGAGCTGCGCCGCGCGGAGCACGCCTGGGACGACGCCCTCGCCGACCTGGAGGACCGCTCCACGCCGGTGCCGGCGCCGGACCGCAAGGCGCCACCCATGCTGTCCATCCGCGAGCAGGTGCACCACGCGCTCACCCTGCTCGGCGTCCCGGCCGCGCCGAAGCTGATCATCGCGGTCCACGACGCGTTCTTCCCCGGCGAGCTCGTCGCGGCCCGGCTCACCAGCCTGCGCCGCGACGAGGAGCGCTCCTTCAAGGTCGCCCCGTTCGGCCGGCCGTACTACCTGTGCCCGGCCCTGACCGCCGACCTCCTCTCCCCGGCTCGCGGGCTGCTGGCCATCTCCACCTGGCCGCTGGAGGTCCGGGTGGTCGGGCCGCTCAGCGCCCGCGTCGACTTCCTCACCGGCGCGATCCGCATCGCCCAGCGGGTGGCCCAGCTGCCGCCCGACGCCCACGACGCCCGCCGCCTGCTGTGGCGCTTCGCGGCGAGCATCCCGGGGGCGACCGGCGAGGTGGACCCCGGCACCGTGGCCGACCAGGCCCAGGCCGAGCTGGACGTGCACCTCGACGCCGACGCCGCGGACCGCGCCGCGGCGGCCGGCCGGGCGCGCGACCGGCTCGACGGCGCCGAGGCGCTCTTCGGCGCCCGGTTGCACAAACTGCGCAGCAGGACCGCGAACTGATGCACGCCTTCCCCGAAATGAGACGCCCATGGACGCACTGGTCGACCGGCTGGACCGCATCCGCGGCACCGTGGCGCCGCGCAACCACAATGCGCGGACGATCGCGGCCCTCACCAGCAACCCGGGCTGCGGCCGCCGGGGGCTGATGGACGCCGCCGGCGTCAACAAGGGCGCGGTGGCCGGGCACCTCGGGTTCCCGGCCGGCTTCGGCCAGTCCCGGTTCGCGATCGCCCGCGGCAACGCGTTCGAGGCGCAGGTCAAGGCCGACGGCGCCGCCGAGCTGCTGCAGCTGCTGCGCGAGCGGCTCGGCCTGGCGATCCCCGAGGTGGCCTACGACGACCTGTCCAACGTCGGCGGCAACGCCAGCCGCGAGGTGCGCTACGCGCGGACGAAGAGCCTGCTGGCCCGGGCCGCGGGGGAGCGCGACGACGCCGGCACGCTGTTCGACCATCCGATGCTGCGCCTCGACATCGCCGGCTACTACGCCTACCTCGAGCCCGACCTCATCGCGTTCCGGGTCGGCGGCCGGTTCCACGTCGTCGAGATCAAGTCGTTCGCCGTCATCGACGGGCAGGCCGACGCCGGCAAGGCCGCCGCGGCGGCCCGCCAGTCGGCGGTCTACGTGATGGCGATGCGCGAGCTGCTCGGGGAGCTCGGCCACCCGCCGGAGACGGTGTCGCACGACGTGGTGCTGGTCTGTCCGGAGAACTTCGCCAACCGGCCCACCGCCACCCTCGTCGACGTGCGGAAGCAGTTGTCGGTACTGCAGCGGCAGCTGTCCCGGCTCACCCGGCTCGACGAGATCATCGACGCGCTGCCGTCCGGCCTGTCGTTCGACCTCGCCTACGACACCGACCACCTGCCGACCCGCCCGGCCGACGAGCTGCGCAAGGCGGTCAGCACGATCGACGCGCGGTACAGCCCGGACTGCCTCGGCACCTGCGAGATGGCCTTCTTCTGCCGGGACGAGTCGGCCGGCTCGACGGCGGCGATGGGCCGCACCGTCCGCGACGACCTCGGCGGGGTGGAGAGCATCGGCACCGTGCTCGGGCTGGCGCGGGGGACGCTCACGCCCGGCGCCGGCCAGGAGGAGATCGCCGGCCTGCTCCGGTTCGCGCACCGTCTGCGCACCGAGTGCCTCGAAGGGACCGCGTGAGCAAGCGAAGCGCGCTCACCATGTTGCAGCGCATCCTTGTGCCTCATGGCGTCGCGGAGCGAAGCGGAGCGGCGACATGAGCATCCTCACTGCGCTGGCCCGGGCGGAGGCGGCGGAGTCCGGGCGGGCCCAGCCGCTCACCACCGTGCGGCACACGCACGTCGCCGACCGGCCGTTCGTGCTCGTGCCGCTCACCCTGGCCGGCGAGGCCGCCGCGCCGCTGGCCGCGATGGCCGGCACCGACCCGGCCGCGCCCCGGCTGCTGGTCGTGCCGAACCCGCGCGACCGCACGCAGCGGTTCGAGTTCGTCGCCCAGCTGGCCCGGGTGATCCTGTCCTATGTGGACAGCTGCGCGCGCAGCGTCGACCCCGGGCAGACGACGAGGGTGCGCTACGCCGACGCGCCCCAGGTGCTCGTGCCCAACCGCGGAGGCGTCGAGTTCGTGCGGCTGCTCGGCCGCTCCACGCGGTTCCGCCGCCCGTTCGGCCCGTACCCCGTGCACCGCACCGTGCCCATCCTCGGCCAGTGGCTGACGTTCCTGCGCGAGCGGGCCGACCACCCCGGCTCGGCGATGCTGCTGGCGATGACCGAGGTGCTCGGCGCGCACTGGGCCACCGGCCAGAGCGGCCTGGAGGACGCCAACCTCGCCGCGCTGCTCGCCTGGATCGACCCGCCCGCCGGCCTCGACGGCCCGTCGGCCGCCGCCCTGGCCGAGGACCCGCTGCGCTCGCCGCCGGCCGGGCCGAGCACCGACCCGACGTTCGACAACGAGATCCTTGCCCCGGCGCTCGCCACGGCGGCGCGGGCCGGCGACGACCACGCCCGCGACCGGGCGGTCGCCGCGCTGGAGGCCGCGCTGGCCGACCAGCTGCGGCCGACCTGGGACCTCATGTGGCGGGCGGTCGGCCTGCTGCGCCGGCGGCCGGCGGGCGCGTCGGTCGAGGCGCGCTGGGGCGTCGACCGTGATGTCTTCACGATGTACCACATGTCGCTCGCCGAAGGCACGGCCCTGCCCCAGCCGCGGCGGGACAGCGCGGTCGCCGCCGCCGGCCGGCTCGACCGGCTGGAGCGGGAGCAGGCGCGGTACGACGCCCAGCGCGCCCTCGACGACCCGCTGGTGATGGCGGAGTTCCGGCTCTCCGGCGAGGCGTTCACCGGCACCGTCGTCGCCGCCTCGCCCAACCGGGTCGACACGTCCGGCAAGAAGGCGGCGCTGCGCCCGCACATCACCGTGCAGACCGATGACCCGGTGCGCCTGGAGCCGGGCGCCCAGCTGGTCTCCCCGGCCCGGCTGGCCCAGCAGGCGGTGGTCGTCTCGGTGTCGTCGGTCGACGTGGTGCTGGAGCTCAGCAAGGGCATGGGCCGGTCGGTGAAGAACCCGGCGCCGGGGTCGGTGCCGGAGGTGGGGGAGCGGGTCACCTACGGCCCGGTGACCGACGCCTACCAGCCGCCGGGGAAGTTCCCGAGCCGCGAGGACACGCCCTGGACGCACGGCGGCCCGCCGCCGGAGGTCCAGCCCTCCGACCTCGACGCCCAGGAGGACTGGTCGTGACCAACGTCATCGACGAGATCCTGCACGACTTCGGGTCCGCCGCCGGGCGGGGCGTGGTCGTGGACTCGCCGCCGGGCGCGGGCAAGTCGACGCTCGTCGTCCGCGCCGCCCGCACGATGGCCGAGTCCGGCGAGCGGCTGATGGTCGTCGCGCAGACCAACGAGCAGGTCGACGACCTCATCGACCGGCTGGCCGCGGCCGCGCCGCAGCTCGACATCGGCCGGCTTTCGGCGTCGACGTACGTGCCGGCCCAGCGGGTCGTGAAGCACGGCTCGGTCAAGATCAGCGGGGCGGTCTCCGACGTGCAGCACAGCGCGGTCGTCATCGGCACCGCCGCCAAGTGGGCGACCGTCACCGACGGCACGTGGGAGCGCGCGATCGTCGACGAGGCGTACCAGATGCGCTCCGACATGCTGCTGCGGGTCGCCGGCCGGTTCTCGCGCGGGCTGTTCGTCGGCGACCCCGGGCAGCTCGACCCGTTCTCCGTCGTGGGCGGCGAGCGGTGGGCCGGGCTGTCGTGGGACCCGATGCAGAGCGCTGTCGCGGTACTGCTGCGGCACAATCCCGACCTGCCCGTCCATCGCCTGCCGGTGTCCTGGCGGCTGCCACCGTCGGCCGCGGACCTGGTGTCGGCGGCGTTCTACCCGTTCACCCCGTTCCGCGCCGGTACCGCCGAGCAGGACCGCCGGCTGGAGTTCTCCACCCGGGCCATCGGCGGCGACCAGGGCCTCGACGCCACCCTGGAGACCGCGCGGCGGACCGGCTGGGCCCTGCACGAACTGCCGGCCCGGCACACCGTGCGCACCGACCGGGAGGCCGTCGCCGCCATCGCCGGGCTGGTCGCCCGGCTGCTGCAGCGGGGCCCGGTGGCGTACTCGGAGCACGCCCCCGACGGCCGCCCCGTGACCGCCGATCGGGTCGCCGTCGGCGCCGCCCACCGAGACCAGGTCGCCGCCATCCGGCAGGCGCTCGCCGACACGGTCGGCGCGGACGTCACGGTCGACACGGCGAACCGGCTGCAGGGCCGCGAGTACGACGTCACGGTCGTGCTGCACCCGCTGTCCGGCCGGCGCGACGCGGGCGCGTTCCACCTGGAGGCGGGGCGCCTGTGCGTCCTCGCGTCCCGGCACCGCCACGCCTGCATCGTGGTCGCCCGGGCCGGGATCGCCGAGCTCCTGGACAACCATCCGTCGGCCGAGCCGGTGCACCTCAACGTGCCGGTCCGCTTCCCGGACGGCTGGGAGGCCAACCAGGCCGTCCTCGCCCACCTGGCCAGGCGGCGCTAGCGCCGGACCGCGACCGGGACGAGTCATCGGCGCGCCGGGGCGCATGCTGAGGGCTCGCGCGGGAACACTCACCACATGCGACCACTCATCATCGTCGACGGCGCGAACGTGGTCGGGTCGGTCCCCGACGGCTGGTGGCGGGACCGGGCCGGCGCGGCCGGGCGGCTGCGCGACGCCCTCGCGGCGTCGACGCTTCCGGGGGACGTCACGCTGGTCGTGGAGGGTGCCGCCCGCGGCGTCGCCGCGGTGCCCGGGGTGGCCGTGGAAGCGGCGCCCCAATCCGGCGACGACCACATTGTTGCGCTGGTCGGCGACAATGTCGTTCATCGTCCGGTCACCGTCGTGACATCGGACCGGGGGCTCCGGCGTCGGGTCGAGGAACTCGGGGCGAGTATTCTCAGTCCGGGTCGCCTGCGGACCATGATCCCATATGGTGGACGACGTGAATCTACCTAGTGAGTAGGATTTGCCGTCTACGTATGCGCATGTAGGCACGGGTGTCAAGAAAGTGTCAACGAGCGGCGTCCCACAATGTGGGAGCTTGTTGACCCGCTTCGACGACCGGGCAAAGCTGGATGGGTACCGGTCTCGTGAATTGCCGGTGAATAGCCCGCGAAAACGTCAGACGAATTGGTGCCGATCTATTATGTGCGGCACGTTACACGTCTGTCGCGTCGAGTGACGATGCTGGTAAGGTCGGTGCCATGTGCCCTGAGGTGCTGCTAGACCCCATGTGGGTATCCCGCCGAGAGCACCATTTCGACGGCCTTTGTCGAGTGACGATCCGCTGAATCGGCGTGCATTCCAAAGGTCATCGAGAGGAAAGCGAAATGCCTGTATCGGTTGTCGGCGCGCCCGAGGCCGCCCAGTCCGTGGTCACCATCACCGTCCACATCACCCTCACCGGCGACGAGCTCCCACCGGAGGCGTCGCGGCTGCTCAACGACCTTGAAGCGCTGGCGGCCACCCAGGCCACCCAGCAGATCCAGCGCAGCGCCCCGCTGCAGCGCGCCGCGGCCGCACCGCCGGCCCGCAACCTGCGGCTGGTCGAGCCGGCGGCTTCCGGCGCGACCGACGACACCAAGGTCAAGCGGATCGGGCGCTCGACGCCCGACGCCCCCTCGCTGTACCTGTGCACCGGCTCCCGGCTGGTCCTGCAGGACGGCGCGCCGGTCCCGCTGACCCGCCGCGAGTACGACCTCTTCCTCTTCCTCTGCGAGCACCCGCGCCGCGTGTTCAGCCGCGCCCAACTGCTGCGCCAGGTGTGGGGCTACGACATGGTCGGCACCGAGCGCACCGTCGACGTCCACGTGCGGCGCCTGCGGGTCAAGCTCGGCGACGCCGCACGGATCATCGCCACAGTGCGCGGCGTCGGCTATCGTCTCGACGATGACGCCGCCGTCCAGGTCGTCGTTCGCGAGGACTGACACCCTCGCGCTCGCCGCGGGCACCCTGCTGCTGGTCGACCTGTTGCGGGTCTGGCTGCCGTCGATCATCACGATCTTCGGCCAGGCGGCATCGACCCCGGCCGAGCTGATGGGCGCGTTCGCGTTCGCGTGGTTCGCCGCGCCGTTCGCGCTCGTCCGGTTCGCCCGCCGGCTGGCGTTCGTGGCCGCCGCCGGGCTCGCGGTGGCCCGGCTCGCGCTGGTCTTCGTGCACGGCGGGCAGCCCCAGCTGTACGTCGCCTCCGCCGGCCTGTTCTGCGGCCTCGTCTGGCTCGCGGCCACGGCCGCGCGGGGCGGCCCGGCGGTCCCGGGCGTGCCGCTCGGCCTCGCCGCGGCGGCGCTCCAGCACGCCGCGCTGGACACGGTCGACCTGTCGTGGCGGGCGTGGTGGTGGGCCGCCCCGCTGGTGCTCATCGAGGCGTCGATATTTCTCCGGTACTCCTGGAAGCCCGCGCCCGACCCCTCCCACGGCGGCGGCTGGCTCCTCGCCGGCCCGGCGATGCTGCTCACCGGCATGTTCGTCCTGTCACCGCCGGTCGTCGCCCAGGGCCTGGGCGGCCTGCACGACCGGGTCGTCGGCCAGCCGGTGCCGGTCGTCCCGCAGTTGGTGTTCGGCGCCGCCGTGCTCGCCTTCCTGATCCCGTCGCTCGGCCCGCCGCGCGCCTTGAAGGGCTACCAGCGCTGGGTCGCGGCCGCAGTGCTCCTGGTCACGGTGCTGCTCGCGGCGTGGCCCGAACCGTCGACCGGCTCGCTGGGCGTCAACGTCGGCCCGCCGATCATCATGGGCCTGGTGCTGGGCCTGGCGGTGGCCGCCGGCCGGCGCCCCGAGCCGCACCCGTCGGGCTATCCGGCGCTGACCGGCATGCTGATCTTCGCGGTGGGCGCGATCGGGTACTACGCGGCCTTCGACATCGGCTACCCCAACTTCTGGGTCCCGGTCGCGGTCGCCCTGGTGCCGGCCTGGGCGCTGGTCCGCAGCCCGTCCCCGGCGCCGTCACCCGAGGCGCCCCCGTTCCGCTCCTACCTGGTCGCCGGCGCCGCCTGCCTGCTGGTGCCCCTCGTCGGCGTCTCGTTGCGCCCGGCGGTGTCCCCGGCGTCTCCGGCCGATCAGGCGCGCGGCCTGCGGCTGGTGGCGTACAACATCCGGATGGGCTTCGGCCTCGACGGCACCTTCCGCCCGGACGCCGCGGCCGAGGCGATCGCCGAGCAGCACCCCGACGTCGTGGTCCTCTCGGAGGTGGACCGCGCCTGGCTGCTCAACGGCGGCCACGACGACCTCCAGGCCCTGTCCCGCCGCCTCGGCCTGCGCTACCGCTTCGCCCCGGCCGCCGACCAGTACTGGGGCGACGCCGTCCTCACCAACCTCCCCGTGGTCCGCTCGGAGTCGGTCCGCCTCTCCCGCGTGGGCGCTCCCACGGGCGCCCAGGCCCTCGGCGTCCTGGTCGAGTTCGGCGACCGCAGGATCGCCGTGGTGTCGACCCACATCCAGCCCCCGCCCGACGCCGAGCCCCTGGTCCAGGTGGGCGAGATCGCGGCGTTCGCCACCCGCTTCGCCGGGGGGAACCCGGCCGTGATCGCCGGCGACCTGAACATCGAGCCGGGCGGCCCGTCCCTGCGCGCGTTCGCGGACGCGGGCTGGGCCGACGGCTTCGCCCCGTACCGCCCGGTCCGCACGTTCCCGGCCGACGCCCCGGTCAAGGAGATCGACCACATGCTGGTCAACGGCCTGACGGCGTCCGCCGTGGCCGTGGGCACGGCGGTGACGTCGGACCACGCGCTGATCGCGGCGACGCTCACCTGACGCCGTCCGCGAAATGTGTCGCGCGCCACGCGGTTCGGGAACGCCGGGATTGGGCATTCACCACCGTAGAGAGAAAGGGGCAGCGATGAGCGTGACGCATGCGAACGGCAGTCTGACCGACACCCGTACCGAGCTGCGCGACGCAGCCGGTGACTGGGCCGCCGACGCCAAGGAGAAGTCGGCCGAGCTGGCCGAGCAGACCAAGGCCACGGCGCGGCGCCGGCCCGTCACGCTGGCCACCGCCGCCGCCGGCCTCGCCACCGTCGTGGTGGCGGTCGTGACGGTCGTACGCCGTCGTCGGGCCCACCCGACGGCGCGTCAGCGAGCCGTCAACGCGTGGCGGAGGACCAGCAAGAGCGTGAGGCAACGAGTCAAGCGGTAACCTCCTCTCGAAACGGGTGCCCCCGTGCTGCCGCGCGGGGGCACCTTCATGTTCAGGCCGTGTTCTGCGGCATCCGGTACGCCGCGAGCTGCGTGGCCTGCACGACCACCCGGTCGGCGGCGTCCCAGATCTCGCAGACCTGGTCGACCAGGCTGTCGGAGAGCATCCGGGCGCGCTGCCGGACGCGCAGCGGGCCCGGGGCGGGCACGCCCCGCACGTACGCCGTGAGCTCCAGCGTCGGCACCCAGCCCGTCGTGCCCAGGGAGAACGTCGCCGGCGGGAACGCGTCGGCGGCATAGAGCAGCGAGATCGGGTCCCAGTGCTCGCCGTCCGGCAGGCCCAGCCAGCCCCGCAGGTCGCCCGGGTGCTCGCCGACGCCCTCCCAGTCGATCCGCTGGTCGACGATGTCGAGCATGTTGACGGTCACCTCGGAGCCCGGAGGCTGCACCGGCGTGCGGTACAACCCCTGCATCGGCCGGACCTCCGGCGGCGGGCCCTCCACCCAGCGCTGCTCGCGCTGACCGTCCGTGAGGTGGCCGATGGTGAACAGTGCCTCCACGCAGGTGCGGTCCTTCTGGATGAGGCGGGCCCGCACCTGGCTGGCGGTGCGGCCCTCACGCAGCCGCTCGACGCTCACCGCGGCCGGGCCGACGTCGGGCGGGGACAGGTAGACCGCGCTGGCCGAGAGCGGGTCGGGGTGCTGCCCGGAGACGGCGGCGCGGGCCAGGACGGCCAGCAGATAGCCACCGTGCGGGCGCCCGCTCACGGTCCACTGTGGATCCAGGTCGACCTCGCCGTCGCGAATCGTCGTGGCCTCGGCGAATCCCGCCACACCGGCCTCCTTCTGGTTTGATGGGCGGTATGGCGCGCACGCGGCTCTACCGCAACGGTGAGCTGGAAGCGGAGGACTTCCCGCTCGACGATATATCGGAGCATCTCCGCGACGCCGACACGGTGGTCTGGCTGGACCTCACCGACCCGAAACAGGCCGACTACGACCGGGTCCAGGAGGAGTTCGGGCTGCACCAGCTCGCGATCGAGGACGCGTCGTCGCCGCACGAGCGGCCCAAGCTCATGCACTACGCCCAGCACCTGTACTGCAACGCGTACGCGATCGACTTCGACGGCGAGTCGGGCGGGCTGGGCGTCCACGAGGTCTCGGCGTTCCTGACGAAGCAGGCGCTCATCACCGTGCACGCCGCCGACTTCGACATGGACGTCGTGGTGCGGCGCTGGGACGAGACGGCCGAGCTGGCCGGCAACGGCGTCCCCTGGCTGGTGCACGGGCTGCTCGACGTCATCGTCGACGGGCAGTACGACGCGGTGCAGGCGCTCGACGAGGCCCTGGAGGCGCTCGAGGACCGGCTGTTCGAGGAGACGCCGCAGGCCATCCGGCAGGTGCAGCAGCGCAGCTTCCGGCTCCGCAAGAGCCTGGGCCGGATGCGCAAGGTGGCCCTGCCGATGCGCGAGCTGGTCAACGGCCTCATGCGGGCCCGCGAGGGTGTCGTCGACGACGAGATGATGCCGTACTTCCACGACCTCTACGACCACGTGCTGCGCGTGACGGAGTTCACCGAGTCGCTGCGCGACTTCGTCGCGACCATCCTGGAGTCCAACCTGGCGGTGCAGGGCAACCGGATGAACAACATCATGAAGAAGGTCACCAGCTGGGCCGCCATCATTGCGGTGCCCACGGCTGTTACGGGTTACTACGGGCAGAATCTGCCTTTCCCGGGGTACGAGAAGCACGCGGGGTTCGTCACATCGGCGGTGTTGATCGTGATCTTGTCCGTTGGGCTGTACGTCCTCTTCCGACGCAAGGATTGGCTATGACTGAACACTTCGACGTCGTCGTCCTCGGCGCGGGTCCCGGCGGCTACACCGCCGCCGTACGCGCCGCCCAGCTCGGCCTGCGCACCGCCATCGTCGAGGAGAAGTACTGGGGCGGGGTCTGCCTCAACGTCGGCTGCATCCCGTCGAAGGCGCTGCTGCGCAACGCGGAGCTGGCGCACATCTTCACCGCCGAGGCCAAGACGTTCGGCATCCAGGGTGACGTCACGTTCGACTACGGTGCCGCGTTCCAGCGCAGCCGCAAGGTGGCCGACGGCCGGGTCAAGGGCGTCCACTACCTGATGAAGAAGAACGAGATCAAGCAGTACAGCACGCGCGGCACGTTCCTGGACGACCACACGCTGCGGGTCGGCGACGAGACCATCACGTTCGCCAACTGCATCATCGCCACCGGGGCGACCACCCGCCTGCTCCCCGGCACCACGCTGTCCGACCGGGTGGTGACGTACGAGGAGCAGATCATGACCGAGGACCTGCCGTCCTCGATCATCATCGCGGGCGCCGGCGCGATCGGCGTCGAGTTCGCGTACGTGCTGCACAACTACGGCGTGAAGGTCACCGTCGTCGAGTTCCTCGACCGGATGGTGCCGCTGGAGGACGAGGAGGTGTCGGCCGAGCTCGCCAAGCGGTACAAGCGCCTCGGCATCACCGTCCTGACCGCGACCCGCGTCGAGTCGGTCGCCGAGAACGGCTCGGGCGTGCAGGTCACGGTCTCGTCCGGCGGAAAGCAGCAGGTGCTGGAGGCGGACAAGCTCCTCCAGGCGATCGGCTTCCAGCCGCGCGTGGAGGGCTACGGGCTGGAGAAGACCGGCGTGGCGCTCACCGACCGGGGCGCGATCGGGGTCGACGGCCGGCTGCGCACCAACGTGCCGCACATCTACGCGATCGGCGACGTGACGGCGAAGCTGATGCTCGCGCACGCGGCCGAGTCGATGGGCATCATCGCGGCCGAGACCATCGCCGGGGCCGAGACGATGGAGCTTGACTATGTGATGATCCCGCGGGCGACGTACTGCCAGCCGCAGATCGCCAGCTTCGGGTACACGGAGGCGCAGGCGCGCGAGAAGGGCTACGACGTCAAGGTCGCCAAGTTCCCGTTCACGGCCAACGGCAAGGCCCACGGCCTGGGCGACACGACCGGTTTCGTCAAGCTGATCAGCGACCAGAAGTACGGCGAGCTGCTCGGCGGCCACCTGATCGGGCCCGAGGTCACCGAGCTGCTGCCGGAGCTGACCCTGGCCCAGCAGTGGGACCTGACGGTCCACGAGGTGGCCCGCAACGTCCACGCCCACCCGACACTGGGCGAAGCGGTCAAGGAGGCAGTCCACGGCCTCAGCGGCCACATGATCAACATGTAACCCCGCCGACCTCGCGCCGGCCAGCCCCGGGCCGGTCGGCCTCGCTCCGGGCCCAGGCGGCCTTGTCCCGGGTCCGCGCCCTGTCGGGCCGCCTCGCGTCACACAAGGCCGTCACACGAGGCCGTCGCGCACCAGGCCGTCTCGCCCTACGCCGTGGCGCGGCGGGCCGCGGTGATCTTGGAGTTGTGGTCTCGGATTTATGCCCGAGATTTCCGACATTTCCGGGACCACAAGTCCAAGATCGCGGGAGGTGGGCGCTCGGACCGGGCGGGCGGGGCTGGGATTGGGCGGGTGGTCTCGGGGCGTGAGAAGGGCGGGATGGCGACAGTCACCCCCGGCCGCGCGGTCGCTACGCTTTGGGGCATGCGGCAGGAGTGGCATCACTTCACTTACCCCGGTCCGGAGATCTCCCGCGTCGCCGTCCCGGGCAACCAGGACGACGACGAGTTCGGGCTCGACCGGTGGCGCGCCATGCCCCGCGCGCAGGTGCCGCCGTGGCCGGACCAGGAGGCGGTCGACGAGGTCGGCTCGCTGCTGTCCTCGGTGCCGCCGATCGTCGCGCCCTACGAGGTCGACCAGCTCCGCGAGCGGCTCGCCCTGGTGGCCGACGGCAAGGCGTTCATGCTGCAGGGCGGCGACTGCGCCGAGACGTTCGCCGACAACACCGAGGCGCACGTGCTCGCCAACGCGCGGACGCTGCTGCAGATGGCCGTGGTGCTCACGTACGGTGCCTCGCTGCCCGTCATCAAGATCGGCCGGGTCGCGGGCCAGTTCACCAAGCCCCGCTCCGCGCCGCTGGACTCGCTGGGGCTCCCGGCGTACCGCGGCGACATGATCAACTCGCTCGACCAGGACCCGCAGGCCCGGGTGGCCGACCCGCAGCGGATGGTGCGGGCCTATGCCAACTCGTCCAGCGCGATGAACATGCTGCGGGCGTATCTCGGCGGCGGCATGGGGGACCTGCACGCGGTCCACGACTGGAACAAGGGCTTCGTGGTCAGCTCGCCGGCCGGCCAGCGGTACGAGGCCATCGCCCGGGAGATCGACCGCGCGCTGCGGTTCATGCAGGCCTGCGGGGTCAACGACGACGAGGCGCTGCGCACGGTCACGCTGTACTGCTCCCACGAGGCCCTCGCCCTGGAGTACGAGCGGCCGCTCGCGCGCATCGCCGGCGGCAAGCCCTACGGGCTGTCCGGACACTTCCTGTGGATCGGCGAGCGGACCCGGCAGATCGACGGCGCGCACGTCGACTTCATGTCGCGCATCTCCAACCCGATCGGGGTCAAGCTCGGCCCGACCACGACGCCGGAGCAGGCCATCGAGCTGTTCGAGAAGCTCAACCCGAACAACGTGCCCGGCCGGCTCACGTTCGTCTCGCGCATGGGCAGCACCAAGGTCCGCGACGCGCTGCCGCCGATCGTCGAGAAGGTCACCGCGGCCGGCTGCCGGGTCGTGTGGCAGTGCGACCCGATGCACGGCAACACCCACGAGTCGTCGAACGGGTACAAGACCCGCCACTTCGACCGGATCGTCGACGAGGTGCTCGGCTACTTCGAGGTGCACCGCGAGTTGCAGACCCACCCGGGCGGCCTGCACGTCGAGCTGACCGGCGAGGACGTCACCGAGTGCCTCGGCGGCGCCCAGGCGATCGTCGACGAGGACCTCCCGGGCCGCTACGAGACGGCCTGCGACCCGCGCCTCAACACCCAGCAGTCGCTGGAGCTCGCCTTCCTCGTGGCGGAGATGCTGCGTGGCTGACGCGGTCGTGGACTTCCGCTCCGACACGCTCACCAGGCCGTCGCCCGCGATGCGCGAGGCGATGGCGTCGGCGGCGGTCGGCGACGACGTCTTCGACGAGGACCCGACGATCCACGAGCTGCAGGCCGAGGTCGCGGCGCTGTTCGGCCACGAGGCGGCGCTGTTCGCCCCGAGCGGCACGATGGCCAACCAGATCGCGCTGCAGCTCGCCGTCCCGCGCGGCGACGAGCTGCTCTGCGACGCCGCCGCGCACATCGTCAGCGACGAGATCGGCGCGGCGGCCGCCCTGAGCGGCCTGTCGACCCGCACCTGGCCGGCCGTCGGCGCGGACGTGGACGTGGCCGTGGTCGAGTCGATGGTCCGCCCGGAGGGCTTCGTCGCCGTCCCGACCCGCGCGATCGCCGTCGAGCAGACCCACAACCGCGGCGGCGGCGGGGTCATCCCGCTCTCCGCGCTGCAGGACCTGCGCTCGGTCGCCGACCGCTACGGCGTCCACCTGCACTGCGACGGCGCGCGCATCTGGCACGCGCACGTGGCCGACGGGGTGCCCCTGGCCACGTACGGCGCGCTCTTCGACACGCTGTCGGTGTGCCTCTCGAAGGGCCTCGGCGCGCCGGTCGGCTCGCTCGTGGTCGGCTCCGCGGAGCGGATCGCCGCGGCCCGCAAGCTGCGCAAGCGACTCGGCGGCGGCATGCGGCAGGCGGGCATCCTGGCCGCCGCCGGCCTGTACGCGCTGCGCCACAACATCGACCGCCTGGCCGACGACCACGCCCGGGCCCGCCGCCTGGCCGAGGCCCTCGCCCCGGCCGGCGTCGTGGACCCGGACCGGATCCGCACCAACATCGTGCCGCTGGACCTGACGAAGGCCGCGCTGGACGGCCCGGCGTTCGCCGCGGCGGCCCGGGAGCGGGGCATCCTGACCTCGGTGCTGGGCCCGCGCCTGGTCCGCCTGGTGACCCACCTCGACCAGACCGCCGAGGGCATCGCTCACGCGGAGGCGGTGCTGCCCGCGCTGCTGTCCTGAGCGGCGGCGCGGAGCAGGGCGATGTCCGCCGCGTGCTCCGCGGCGTCGGCCCCGCTCGGGGTCTCCACCACGACCGGCACGCCGCTGGTCGCGGGGTGGGCCAGCAGCTCGGCGAAGGCGGGGGCGCCGATCGTGCCCTTGCCCAGGGACTCGTGGCGGTCGCGGAGCGAGCCGCACGCGTCCTTCGAGTCGTTGGCGTGGATCAGCCGGAGTCGGTGCTCGCCGGCCGCCGCCACCAGGGCGTCCAGCGTCTGCGTCATCCCGCCCGGGCCGGCCAGGTCGTGGCCGGCCGCCCACGCGTGGCAGGTGTCGAAGCAGACGCCCAGGTGCGGGTGGTGGTCCACGGCCGCCAGGTAGTCCGCCAGGTGCTCCACGCGCGAGGCCAGGGAGCGGCCGCCGCCCGCGCTCGGCTCGACCAGCAGCGGGGGCCAGCCCTCGCGCTCGGCGCGGTCCAGCAGGGGCGTCAGCCCGGCCCGGACCGTCGCGAATGCCGTGGCGGTGTGCGCGGCGTCGACGGCCGAGCCCGCGTGGAAGACCACGCCGCGGGCGCCGATCTCCTTGCCGCGGCGCAGGGCGTGCTCCAGCGTCGCGAGCGAGTTGGCGACCGTGGCCTCGGTGGGGGAGCCCAGGTTGACCAGCAGGGCCGCGTGGACGTACGCGGTCACGCCCTGCTCGGCGCAGCCCTTGAGGAACGCCTCGTCCTGCTTCGGGTCGCCGGCCGCGAGGGCCCAGCCGCGCGGGTTGCTGACGTACACCTGCACGGCCGTGGCGCCGGTCCGGTCGATGTAGCGGAGCGCGGCCCTGGCCAGGCCGCCGGCGGCGGGCGCGTGCCCGCCGACCCTCGTCTCCACGGGCATCAGAAGAAGGCGAACAGGCGGATCGTGGAGCCTGGCTGCACCGGCGTGCCCGGCGCCGGGTCCTGCTGGCGGACCGTGCCGAAGCCCTGCGCATCGACCTTGAAGCCCATGGCCTCGAGTTGCTGGCGGGCGTCCTGCAACTGCAGGTCGGTGACCTTCGGGACGGTGACGAGCGCCGGGCCCTTCGAGATCTGCAGGTCCATGACCATGCCGTCGGTGACGCTGTTGCCGTCGCCGATGCTCTGCGCGGTGACCTCGTTCTTGGGCTTGTCGCTCTCGACCTCCTCGACCCGGCCGAGCTGGATCTTGACCTTCGACAGATCCTGCTTGGCCTGGTCGAGCTGCTTGCCGATGAGCAGCGGCACCTTGATCGGGTTGGGGCCCTTGCTGACGTAGACGGTGACGGCCGAGCCGGGGTTGACCTGCGTGCCGATCTTCGGCTCGGTGTCGACCACGTAGCCGGGCGGCACGGCGTCGTCGAACTTCTCCGCGCGTGTGGCGGTGAGCTTCATGGCCTGCAGGTCGACCAGCGCGAGGTCGTACTCCTTGCCGGCGATGTCCGGCACCTTGTAGACCTCGGGGCCCAGCGAGAGCGTGATCATGATGGTGCCGCCGTCGAGGATGCGCCCGCCGGGGCCGGGGTCCTGGACGAGCACCTTGTCCTTCGGTACCGATGCGTCGAACTTCGGCTCGGTGAACTGGACCTTGAAGCCGTTGGCCCGGGCCATCTCGACGATCTGGTCGCGCTTGTACTGCGTGAGGTCGGGCGCGTCCGTGTAGCGCCCGACGCCGAGCCAGTATCCGCCGATGGCCACGAGCAGGCCGACCGTCAGCATCGCCGCGATCACCGTGAGGCGGGTCCGCGGGTTGGCGTTGATCTGCGCCATGAGCTCGTTGAGCTTGCCGCCCGGGCCGCTGGGCTCGGGCGCGCGGCGGCGCCGGGCGGGCGGCTGGGCCGGTACGCCCCCGGGGAGGCGGGCCCACGCGGGCCGCTGCTGCGTCTGGTACGTCTGCGGGACCGACTCGACCCGGGGGACGACCACGGTCGGCTGGGCAAGGGGCCGCGCCCGGGTGGCGATCTCGACGCCGATGCCGTCGCGGCAGGCCTGGACCTCGGTGAGCAGCGCGCCGGCGTCGGTCGGCCGGGCCCCGGGGTCGCGCCGGGTGGCCCGGGTGACGAGGTCGTCGACGGCGTTCGGAAGCCCCGGCACGTACCGCGAGGGGAACGGCACGTCGCGGTCGACGTGCTGCCACGCCACCTCGACGGGGCGGTCGGCCTCGTAGGGCACCCGCCCGGTGAGCATCTCGAACAGCACGATGCCGGCCGAGTAGACGTCGGTGCGCGGGTCGGCGTGCCCGTCGGTGACCAGCTCGGGCGCCACGTAGGCGACGGTGGCCATGAGGTGCGAGCCGGTCTCGTCGGCGCTCGCCTCGACGGCCCGCGCCAGCCCGAAGTCGGCGACCTTGACCACGCCGTCGATGAGGTTGTGGGCGTCGCCCGGCGCCTCCGCGACCAGCACGTTCTCCGGCTTGACGTCGCGGTGCACGAGCCCGGCCCGGTGCGCGGCGGCGATCGCGGCGAGCATCTGCTCCATGATCGCCAGGGCCTCCTGCGGCTGCAGGCGGCGGCGCTCGGCGAGCACCTCGCGCAGCGTGCGGCCGCGCACGTACTCCATCACGAGGTAGGGCAGGCCCTGGTGGGTGCCCTGGTCGTAGACGGCGACCACGTTGGGGTGGGTCAGGCGCGCGATCGTCTTCGCCTCGTCCGTGAAGCGATCGACGAACTGCGGGTCCCGCGAGTGCGCGGGATGGATGATCTTCAGTGCGACCGTGCGCTCCAGGCGCTCGTCGAGCGCCGTGTAGACCGTCGCCATGCCGCCCTTGGCGACACGCGAGCGAACGCGGTAGCGCCCGTCGACAAGCGCACCGAGCAGTGGATCGGCGACCGTGGTATCCATCGGCTGCGAGTGTACGGCTGGTGAGGCCGAATCCTCAGCGCCCAGCGCCGGATTGGCCCGACGGGGCACTTTCGTCACCGTGTCGTCCATATTTAGGATACTTTGAGAAGCTACTGTTCGCCGACGATTCGCTCACACTCGGTGATGGGCTCGGATCCTCGCTGGGGCTGGCGATGACCCGGCCTACCGTTGCCTTCCTGTCTTCATGTCGCGTCCCCGGACGTGGCAGTGTGTTGGGGGTGACCGAACTACCTGTAGGGCCGGCCGAGTGGCTGACCGTCCCCGACGTCGCCGAACGCCTCGGGATCCCGGTGAACCGGGTCCACCAGCTCGTCCGTGACCACGCGCTGATCGCGGTCCGGGAGCGCGGCGTGCTGCGCATCCCGGCGGAGTTCATCCTCGAGGGGGCCGTGGTGAAGCACCTGCCGGGCGTGCTCACGCTCTTGTACGACGCCGGGTACAACGACGCCGAGGCGCTGCGGTGGCTGTACACGGCTGACGCGTCGCTGCCGGGCACCCCGGCCGCGGCGCTGCGCGGCAACCGGGCCACCGAGGTCAAGCGGCGCGCGCAGGCGCTGGGCTTCTGATGACCTACCTGCTGGTCCTGGGCGGCTGCCTGGCCGGCGCGCTGTGGCTGGAGCCGCTGCTCAAGGTCGGCGTCCTGCGCCAGGTCCGGCGGCTCGTGCTCACCATCGCGCCGGTCGCCGCCGTCTTCGTGGTCTGGGACCTGCTCGCGATCCGCGCCGGGCACTGGACCTTCGACCCGCGCCAGCTCGTGGGCGTGACGTTCCCGGGCGGGCTGCCGCTGGAGGAGGTCCTGTTCTTCGTCGTGGTACCGCTGTGCGCGATCCTCGGCTTCGAGGCGACCCGGCAGACGCTGCTGCGCTGGTCGTCGCGCCGGTGACCTACACGATGGCGGCCGCCGCCGGTGCGGTGGCGGCCGTGCTGCTCGACGTCCTCGTCCTGCGCACCCGCCTGGTCCTCGGGCGGGTGTTCTGGTGCGCGTACCCGATCATCCTGGGCTTCCAGCTGCTCTCGAACGGGATCCTCACGGGCCGGGGCGTGGTGCTCTACGCACCTTCGGCGATCCTCGGTGTACGCCTGGTGAATGCCCCCGTCGAGGATCTCGCGTTCGGCTTCGCGCTGATCCTGGCGTCGCTGTCGGTCTGGATGTGGCTGCCTACCCGGCGCGCTGGGTCGCGGCCTGAGCGAGACCGGTGAGCACCTCGCGCGCCTCGTCGGTGACGTCGGCGCCGGCGAGCGCCTCCAGCGCGGTGCTCGTGAGCGCGGCGATCCGCTGTTCCGTACGCTCCAGCGCCCCGGTCCGCACGATCACCTCGCGCAGCTCGGCCACGCCGGCGGCGTCGAGGGCGGGGTCGCCGAGCCGCTCGCCGAGGACCCGCCCCTCCGGCCGCTCCAGCGCGGCGGCCACCAGGTAGGTCCGCTTGCCCTCGCGCAGGTCGTCGCCGGCCGGCTTGCCGGTCACGCGCGGGTCGCCGAACACGCCGAGCACGTCGTCGCGCAGCTGGAAGGCCTCGCCGAGCGGCAGCCCGAAGCTTGAGTACGCCGCGACCAGCGGTCCGGGCGCCCCGGCCAGCGCGGCACCGAAGAGCAGCGGCTGCTCGATCGTGTACTTCGCCGACTTGAACCGCGCCACCAGGCTCGCCCGCTCGGTCGACGTGTCGGCGGTCGCCTGGGTCTGCACGTCGAGGTACTGCCCGACGGTCACCTCGGTGCGCATCTCGTCGAACACGGGCCGCGCCCGCGCGACGACCAGCGGGTCGACCCCGCTCGTGTGGAGCATCTCGTCGGACCACACCAGGCACAGGTCCCCGAGCAGGATCGCGGCCGCCGTCCCGAACCCGGCGGCGTCCCCGCGCCACCCGGCCTCCGCGTGGAGCTTGGCGAACCGCCGGTGCACGGCCGGCTCCCCGCGCCGGGTCTCCGACCCGTCCATGACATCGTCGTGGATGAGCGCGCTGGCCTGCACCAGCTCGAGCGCCGCCACGGCCGCGACGACCTCGTCGGCGTCGGCGCCGCCGGCTCCCCGGTACCCCCAGTAGGCGAACGCGGGCCGCAGCCGCTTGCCACCCCCGAGCACGAGCGCGTCGATGGCGTCGGCGACGGGCCCGAGTGCGGCCGCCTCGATCTCGGTCAGCTTGGCCCGCCGCCGCTCCAGGAACCGCTGGAGGGCGCCCTGCACCCGGGCCCGAAGCTCGGCCCGGTCAAGAAAGGGGTGCGTCACGGCGATGACGCTAGCCGCAACGGTGGACGATTGCCGACTCGCCGGTACGGCCCCCGCTCACCTCACCCTCCCGCCGCTCGACTGAATCCGACATTTCCGATTCGTCGGGCGGTGGTGTTAGGTCACCGTCGGCCTGGCGAGCCAAGGCGGGGGGTCCGAACAACCGCCTCGCCGGGCGGCGGTGACGGCGCGCGGGCGGTCGGGTGTTTGCCAGCTGGCACGCGGTTAGGTTCGGCCGGCGAGTGGCGGTGGTTGGCGGTCGGGTGTTCGGCAGCCGGCGCGCGGGCGGGTCGGCCGTTGGGGCGGGCGTGGGTGGTGTCTGGCGGTTGCGGGGCTCGTGGGCGGACGGTCGGTGGGCGGTGCGGTGGCGGTGTGGGTGGTGTCAGGCGGTTGCGCGGGTGGCCGCGCGGGCCGGGTGCGGTGGGGGTTGGGGCAGGCAGGAGAGGGCGGAGTCGGTGAGCTCCGCGTACTCGCGGAAGGCGGACGTGCGGCGCAGGACCGGCTCGACCATCCGCAGGTCGTGCCGGGCGCGCTGGGAGCCGGACCGGACGCAGGCGAGCAGGGCGGTGCGGGCCGCGGCGCAGGCCGCGTCCAGGTCGCCGGCGGCGATGTGGGCCCGGGCCAGGGCGGCCGCGGTCAGGCCGGCCGCGCGGAAGCGCACGGACCTCGTCGCCAGTGCTCGTTCGAGGAGCGGCACGGCCGGGCGGCCCCGGCCCAGGACGGCGAGGCAGCGGCCGGTGGCGGCGGCGAGGTGGGCGTCGTCGAGCCAGTACGACCAGGGCGCGTCCAGCGCCGGGTCGCGCCGGGCGTGGACGCGCTCGGCCGCGGCGAGGGCCTCGTCGCAGGCGCGGCGCTCGCCGGCCACGGCCGCCGCGTACGCCTCCCGCAGCCACAACACCGCCGCCGTCCCGGCGTCGGCAGGCGCGGCGACCCGCCGCCCGGCCCGCGCCAGCCGCAGCGCCACTGACCGCCCGGCGACAGACAGGCCGACGGTTCCGGCCGGGCCGACAGCGCCGGCCGGGCCGAGGGTTCCGGGCAGGCCGACGGCGCCGGGCAGGCCGACGGCGCCGGGCAGGCCAGCGCCGCCGGGACGACCGGCGGAACCGGACCGGCCGGCGGTTCCCGGAAGGACGGCGGTGCCGGCGGAGCGGAGCGCGGCCTCGGCGCTGAGCTGGGCCAGGCAGCCGAGCAGGTGGCCGGCGAGGGTGCGGTGGCCGGCGGCCAGGGCCAGCCGGACCCCGCGCCGGAGCGGCTCGGTGCCGTCGGCGAGTGTGTGGTCGGCCGCGACCCAGGCGGACAGCTGCAGCAGCTCGGCGACCTGGGCGAGGGCGTCGCGCGGATATCGGCCGTCGGTGCGCCGGGCGGCCGCGTCCCGGACCGCCGCGCGGAGCTCGGTGCCGACCGCCGCGACCAGCTCGGGGCCGCTCAGCAGGTCGTCCATCCGGCGCAGCTCGGCGACCCGGACCGCACCGGCGGTGCCGCGGGCCGTGCCGGTCGCGGACGGGAGCCGGCCGGCCCGGAGCGGGGGCGTGCCGGGCAGACGCGCAGTCGTAAGCGGGACGAACGGGGGCGTGCCGGGCGGGCGTGTGGTCGTGGCCGGGGCGAGCGGGGGCGCGGGTGTGCGGCGGCGGGTGCGGGCGGCCGCGCGCTCCAGAGACTCCAGCGGGACCTCCAGCACCAGGGCGAGCCAGGCCAGCCAGGTGCCGGTCGGCACCCGCTCCTCGCGCTCCCAGCGGGAGATCTCGTGGCGGGTGACGGTCGGGACGCCCGCGGCGGCGCAGAGCTGCTCGGCCAGGCGGAGCTGGGAGCGGCCCAGCTCCAGGCGGCGGCGGGTCAGCAGGAGGCCCAGCGACTCGCCCTCGTCGGACACCATGCGACACGCTCCCTTCGTGGAAGGCGGCGGCAACCCCGCGCCGATGAGCGTCCGACCACCTTTCTACCGCCGGGGTACGACAGGATTCGGCGCCCCGGAGGTGCCGGAGCCGGGGCGGCGGGCACTACAGTCGGAGCGTGGCTCTCGGACTTCCTTCTGTCATGGGCGGTGGCCCTGCCTCGATCGGTCAACTGATCGCCGAGCAGGGGCCGACCTTCTCGTTTGAGTTTTCGCCGCCCAAGACCCCGGAGGCGGACCGGCAGCTCTGGCAGGCGATCCGGGAGCTGGAGTCGCTCCAGCCGTCGTTCGTGTCGATCACGTACGGTGCGGGCGGCACCACGCGGGACACCACCGTGTCGGTGACCGAGCGGGTTGCCACCGAGACCACGTTGCTGCCGATGGCGCACCTCACGGCGGTCAACCACTCCGTCGCCGAGCTGCGCAACGTGATCGGGCAGCTCGCCGGGGCCGGGATCCGCAACTTCCTGCTGGTGCGCGGCGACCCGCCGGGCGACCCCAACGCGGAGTGGGTGCAGCACCCGCAGGGCGTGCTCTACGCCGAGGACCTCGTGCGGCTGGTCCGCGATGCCGGCGACTTCAGCGTCGGGGTGGCCGCGTTCCCGTACAAGCATCCCCGCTCGCCCGACGTCGAGTCGGACACGGCGAACTTCGTGCGCAAATGCCGGGCCGGGGCCGACTTCGCGATCACCCAGATGTTCTTCGACGCCGACGACTACCTGCGGCTGCGTGACCGGGTCGCGGCGAGCGGGTGTGAGACGCCGATCGTCGCGGGCGTGATGCCCGTCACCAACATCGGCACGATCGCGCGGTCGCAGCAGCTCTCCGGGGCGCCGTTCCCGGCGCGGCTCGCGGCGCAGTTCGAGCGCGTCGCCGACGACCCGCAGGCCGTGCGGCGGCTCGGCATCGACCACCTCAGCGCGATGTGCCAGCGGCTGCTCGACGAGGGCGTGCCGGGCATCCACTTCATCACCTTCAACCGCTCCACGGCCACCCGCGAGGTCTGGCAGCAGCTCGGCGTCGGTGCCCGCATCTAGCTGGGACGACTACGCCGAGCGCTGGTCGGCGTCCCACGGCGGCTACGACCCGCGCACCGCGTCGCCGGTGGTGCGGGGGTGGCTGCGTCTGTCGTACCGCATCGGCGCCGCGATGGTCCGCGTGGGTGTCCGCGACCCGAACGCGGCGACGGCGGCGGGCCTGCTGCTGGCCGCCGCGGTGCCGGTCGTGGCGCTCGGCGGCCGCTGGTGGGCGGTCGGGGGCGCGGTGCTCGTGCTGCTCTCCGCCGTGGCCGACAGCGTCGACGGGGTCCTCGCCGTGGTCACCGGCCGCGCGAGCCGTCTCGGGCAGGTCTGGGACTCGGTCGCCGACCGGCTGTCGGAAGCCGCGTGGATGGCTGCGTTCTGGCTGCTGGGTGCGCCGGTCTGGCTGGCGGTGGGGTGCACGGGCGTGATGTGGCTGCACGAGTACATCAGAGCCCGCGCCACCGTCGCCGGCATGTCGGACATCGGGACCGTCACGGTCGCCGAGCGCCCTACTCGCGTCCTGATCGCGATCTTCGGGCTGCTCGCAACGGCCGCGGCCGGCCCGGCGGCGGCCGCCGCCGCCCTCGCCGTCATGCTGGCCGTCACCGCAGCCGGCCTGATCCAACTGCTCCGAACGGTCCGGAAGCAGCTCAGCGCGCCGGGCCGATGAGGTCGGCGACGATCTTCGCCGACAGCATGACCAGCGGCAGCCCGCCGCCCGGGTGCACCGAGCCGCCGACCAGGTACAGACCCCGCACCGGCCCCACGTTCGGCGGCCGCAGCAGCCCGTGGCTCGCCGTACCGTAGATCGCCCCGCCCGGCGTCCGGGTCGCCGCCTCCAGGTCGGCGGGCGTCAGCACCTCCTGGAACAGCAGCCGCTCCCGCACGTCGGCACCCCGGGCCGCGAGCACCTCGAGGATGCGCGTGGCGTAGGCGTCCCGGTGCGCGGCCCAGTCCACCGCGCCCTGCGGCGCCGCGTTGACGAGCACGAACCAGCCCTCGTGCCCCTCCGGCCGGACGGCGGGGTCGTCGGCGCAGGTCACGAAGATGGTCGGGTCGTCGACCGGGCGGGCCGGCCGGTCGAAGATCGCGTCGAACTCGGCGTCGTAGTCGCGCGGGAACCACACCGTGTGGTGCGCCAGACCGGGGGTGCGGCCGCGCAGCCCGAGCAGCAGGACGAACCCGCCCAGGCTGCGGGCCTCCAGCCGGCGGGCGCGGGCAGCGGCTCGCGGCACGGCGGGCAGCAGGTCGCGGTACACGTGCAGCGCGTCGGCGTTGGCGACGACCACGTCGGCGGGCACGGTCGTGCCGTCCGCCAGCCGCACGCCGGAGGCCGCCCGGCCGGTCGTCAGGATCCGGTCGACCGCGGTGCCGGTGTGGACCCGCACGCCGAGGCCGGCGCAGCGGTCCAGCAGCGCGTCGGCGAGCGTCCGCAGGCCGCCGCGCAGGTACCAGCCGCCGAACGCCAGCTCCGCGTAGGGGATCGCGAGCAGCGCGGCCGGCGCGCGGCGCGGGTCGGCGCCGGTGTAGGTGGCGTACCGCGCCAGCAGCGTCCGCAGCCGCGGGTCCCGCAGGTGGGTGCGGGCCAGCCCGGCGAGGGTGCGGCCGGGGGCGATCGCGGCCAGGTCGCGCAGCCGCCAGGCCAGCCCGGCCATCCGCAGCGGGCTGTCCACCGGAGCCGTCAGCACATGCTGCCAGGAGGCCTCCCAGACCCGGGCGGCCCGCTTCCACAGCCGGCGCCAGTCGTCGGCCGCCTCGGCGCCGAGGGTGGCCCCGATGCGGTCGGCGAAGCCGGGGCCCGAGTCGAGCACGGTGCCGTCGGGGAAGTGGTGGCGGACGACCGGGTCGAGCGGGACCAGGTCGAGCGGCGCCGGGCCGCCGGTGGCCGCGAACAGCTCCGCCGCGACCTGCGGCAGCGTGAACAGGCTCGGCCCGGTGTCGAAACGGAACCCGTCCCGCTCGTGGACGCCGAGCTTGCCGCCGGCGACCGGGGCCTGCTCGAAGACGGTCACCCCATGGCCGGCGGCGCGCAGGCGTACCGCGGCCGCGAGCCCGCCCACGCCCGCCCCGACGACGATCACGGACGCCACGCCGGCCGCCCCTTCCAGGTGACCCGCCGCCGGCGGGCGAACGAGCGCGCCACCAGCCACGCGAACAGCACCACCGACACCGGATGGGCCAGCGCGTCGACCGCCCGGCCGCCGGTCGCCCGGGCGCTGACCAGCCGCCCGGCGACACCGAGGCCGTACGCGAGCAGGCCCGGCCACTGCCCGAGCAGCGCCGTCAGCGGCAGCGCCACGTACAGCGCGAGCAGCAGCCCGACCACCGCCACGGCGCCGGCCGGCGAGCCGAACGACGCCCACAGCGACTTGCCGTAGCCGTCGGCGAGCTCCCGCCACGACGTGTACATCCGGCAGCGGGCCAGCCCGGAGCCGTCGGCGAGCGCGATCCGCCCGCCGCTGCGCTTCACCGCGCGGGCCAGCTCGATGTCCTCCAGCACCCGGTCGCGCACGGCCGCGTGCCCGCCGGCCCGGTCGTACGCGGCCCGCCGGACCAGCAGGAACTGCCCGCCGGCGGCGGCCAGCGACGGGCGGGGCGAGCGCTCCATCGCGCGCAGCGGCAGGAAGGTGAGCCACGACCACTGCAGCAGCGGCTGCACGAGCCGCTCGCCGACGGTGCCGGTCTCGATGCGCGGGTAGGGGCTGAGGAGATCGACGCCGGACTCTTCCAGCAGTGCGCCGGAGCGCTCCAGCGCGTCCTCAGCCAGTACCACATCTGCATCAATGAATGCCAGCACATCGGCTGTCGCCGCTTCGGCCAGCTGCTGGCACGCGTGCGGCTTGCCCAGCCAGCCGTCGGGCAGCGGCCGCCCGGACAGCAGCGTGAACCGGTCGCCGCCGACCCGCCGGACCAGCTCGGCGGTGCCGTCCGTGGAGCCGTCGTCGAGCACGAGGATCGCCGGGTCGCCGCGCAGCGCCAGCAGTGCCCGCAGGCAGGGCTCCACGCGGTGCGCCTCGTCGCGCAGCGGCAGCAGCACGGCGACGTTGCGAGTATCGCCCCGGCTCGATGGCCGCCGCAGCAGGAAGCCGTTGACGACGGTGTGGAGCGTGAGCGCGGCCAGCACGGCGAGCGCGACCGCGGTCAGGATCGCCACAGTCGCACCGCCAGCGGGACGGCGACGAGGCCCATGCCCACGGCTCCCCAGGCGGCCGAGGCGGGCAGGCCGAGGAAGACCGCGTGGGCCAGGACGGAGGAGGTGTACGTCCACAGGTAGAGCGCGTACATCGGCGCGTCGGCACCGGGCCGGTCGGGGCCGCCGGCGAGCCGCAGCAGCGCCATCATCGCCGTCGCCACGACCAGCCAGCCGGCGTAGTTGGTGACCGGGATCCCCGGCACGCCGGGCAGGGCGGTCGCCGGGCCCGACCACTGCCAGTACCCCTCGGACACCATCTGCGGATCGAGGAACAGGTCCCAGCTCGCCAGGCCCAGGCCGGCCACCCCGATGCGGGCGGGAGCCGTCCTCGTCAGGCGCCCCGCCGCCACCCAGGCCGGCCAGGCCATCCAGGTCCAGGCGAGCGGGATGACGAACGGCACGCCGAGCAGGCGGGGGCCGAGGGCGCCGGTGTAGTCGTAGTCGCCGAACGGGACGCCGGTGGCCCGGCCGAGCGCCTCGACGAGCAGGCCGCCGCCGGTCGTCACGGCGATCAGGGCCGCGGCCGTGCGGGGGCCGCGGGTGGTCCAGGCGTGCAGCACGGAGAGGAGGTAGCCGGCGACGACGGTCGCGACCACGAGCGCCGCGCGGGTGCGGCCGCCGGCCAGCGGGTAGCCGATCTCGGCGAGGACGAGGGCTCCGAACAGAATCCAGAGCCTCTTCACAGTGGCAGTTGCCGGCCGAGGACGGCGAACGGGCGGTCGTCGCCCGGGAAGTTGAAGTGCCGCAGCACGTCGACGAAGCCGAACCGGCGGTACAGCCGCCAGGCCCGCGAGGTCGCCTCGGGCGCCTCCGGGGTGGACAGCAGCACGGTCTGGTGGTGCGCGTTCGTCAGCAGCTCGTGCAGCTGGCGCGCGCCGATGCCGTGCCCCTGCGCGTGCGGGCGGACGTGCAGCTCGACCAGCTCGAAGCAGTTGCCGAGCCAGAACTTGCGGTGGTCGCGGCGCAGCGCGTTGCGGACCTGGTCGTGCCACCACTGGCCGGACGTGCCGCGGTAGCCGTAGCCGAAGCCGAGCAGGTTGTCGTCGTCGTCCAGCGTCGCGACCGCCTGGAACGACTCCCGGCGGGTGTGACCGGCGACGTAGCCGCGGCGGGTCTGCAGCAGCTGCACGGAGTAGCCCATCGCCTCGCCGTAGACCGCGATGACGTCGTCGAGGCGCTGGAGCAGGTCCTCGCCGCGCCAGCGCACCAGCCTCACGGGCCGTCCCTCCAACCGAGCACCTCCCGATCGCCGTCGACGCCGAGGAGCCGGAACCGGGCGAACAGCTCCTCCGCGTACCACCCGAGCCGGGCCGTGCGCTCCACGACCTCGGCGTGCTCGGGCTGACGGTACGCGAAACGCACGATATCCGCCGCCGAGCGCCACACGCTCACCGTGCCCTGGAATCCTACGGGGGCTTCGCCGACGCCCAGAGCGCAGAGCAGGCCGTCGGCCTGCTGCAGGTTCCTGGACACGGGATCGACGGCTCGCCAGAACTGGACGGCCCTGGTGGGGCGCAGGCGAGCCCTGGTCAGGACGGCGATCGGCCCGTCCCGTCGGTCTGCCGTGGCTGTGAAGGGATCGTGTCCCGACCAGGTGCCACGGCTGGCGATCGGCTCCAGCGTGAGGACGGCCTGCTGGACGGCGCCGCGCATCGGGGGCCGCGGGCCGTCGACGACCACCGCCGCCCACCGCGTGAGGTCCGCCGCGCCCACGCCGAACTCGCTGCCCCGGCCGGTGCCGAGCAGCTTGGCGAACCCGGCCGATCGGCTGAGCGGGCGGCGGTCCACCGCCATCGACCAGAACGCGAGCGGGACGGCGGCGGCACGCACGCGCCAGACGAAGAGCCTGACCGTCACGCGACGGATGCGGCGGTACCGGCGGTGACGCGCACGAGCTCGGCGAACGTGATCGGGAAGACCGCCTGGGGGATGCCGCCCGCCGCCCAGACCTCGTCGTACTGCCCGAGGTCCTCGTCGACCAGCGTCCGCAGCGGCTTGGGGTGGCCGAGCGGGGAGACCCCGCCGATGACCTGGCCGGTGTGGTCGCGGACGAAGTCGGCACTGGCCCGCTTGACCCTGCCGATCCCGAGCAGGGCGGCGACCTTGGCGGTGTCGACCCGGTGGGCGCCCGAGGTCAGCACGAGCAGCGGCTCGCCGTCGGCGTCGAAGATCAGCGAGTTGGCGATCTGCCCGACCTCGATGCCGAGCGCCGCGGCGGCGGCCGCCGCGGTGTGCACGGGCTCGTCGAGGACCTTGACCCGGCCGGGCTCGCCGGCGGCGTCGCGGGCGCCGGCCGCGTCGAGCGCGTCCTGGACCGCCTGCACGTTGGGATGCGACTGCATGGCTCCTATCTTGCCCGGTCCTTCCCGGACCCATTTTTTGTCGTACCCCCTGGCTATGGTCCCGGGTATGTCCCTCAGGCTGGGTGCGCAGCTCCTCGCGGGGCCGCCCGCCGCGACGGTTGCCGGTGCGGTCGGGCGGGTCGTCGGGGTGCAGGCCCAGTCGATGCCGGCCGCCCGCCTCGCCGTGCGCGCCCGCACGTCCGGGCTGGTCGCGGCCGACGTCGACCGGTCCCTGGCCGCCGGGGAGACGGTGCGCACCTGGCTGATGCGCAACACGCTGCACCTGGTCACCGCGGCCGACCACGGCTGGTTGCATGCGCTCTTCGCGCCGCTCAATCTGGCCGCCGGCCGCCGGCGGCGGGAGCAGCTGGGGCTCGACGGGGAGACCTGCGTGCGGGCCCTCGCCGCGGTCGAGGCGGTGGTGACCGACGGCCCGGTGGGCCGGGCCGAGCTGGTGCGGCGGGTGGTGGAGCGCGGCGTCCGGATCGACCCGTCCGGGCAGGCGCCGGCCCACCTGGTCGCCTATGCGGCGATGTCGGGGCTGGTCACGCGCGGGCCCGACCTGGCGCGCGGGGAGCCGTCGGTGGTCGCGGCGCCGGCGGCGGTGCCGGCGTTCGCGGGGGACGCGGCGCTGGGGGAGCTCGCCCGGCGATACCTGCTGGGCCACGGGCCGGCCGGGCCCGCCGACCTGGCGGCCTGGTCGGGGCTGCCGGTCGGGGCCGCGCGGCGGGCGTTCGAGGTGCTCGGCGACGGGGCGCCGGAGCCGGGGGCACCGCCCGGGGTGCCGGCGGTCCGCCTGCTCGGGGCGTTCGACCCGGTGCTGCTCGGCCATCGCGACCGCTCCTTCGTCCTGGCGCCCGAGCATGCCCGGCTGGTCAACGCCGGTGGGGGCATGGTCGGGGCCACGATCCTGGCCGAGGGGCGGGTCGCCGGGCTGTGGCGGCGGGCCGGCCGCCGGGTGGTGCTCGAGCCGTTCGCGCCGCTGCCCGCGGGGGTGCGCGCGGCGGTGCCGGCCGAGGTCGCTGACCTCGGGCGGTTCCTGGGGGAGCGGCTGGGGTGAACGTGCGAACGCGTGTACGAAAAAACTCGTGTCGGCGTTGCGGTCCCCGGGGTCCGCGGGTGTAGTCTTAGGCGTATCGAACGGATGTTCGAACTGCTTCGGGGAGGCGATTCGCGGCGCCGACTCCGAGCGCGGTCCGCGACACCGCGGAGGCCGGATTTTCGCGGGTCTGGCCTCAGGCGGGGTCGCTGCCCGCCGCCCACGACCCCCGGGCGGCGGCATCCGGGTGACCGGACTCCACGGGTTGAAAAAGCGCTCATCGCCGCAGCCAGGGCACCGCG